>CALXJR010000023.1 GCA_944388675.1 uncultured Clostridia bacterium | reverse complement strand
CAGACCATTTACCAGCACAATTAGAGTTCTTACCAGACCATAGCATAAACCAACAATACAGATGGGTACAAGATGAAGATGACCCAAGAACAATAAGAACAGACTACTTATCAAAAGCAAATGAGCAAACACCAGGAGAAAATAAGTTACAAGCATTTAATGGACAAGAGTTAGATTACAGAGATGTACAAGTAGCATGCAGAGTGGTACAAACAGACCCAATGCCAAACAAGATAACAAACATAGCAGATATAACAGATTTTACAGATGGCAATGGAAATAAAGTAACAGATAGAGATTCGCAAGAAGACAATGTACAATTGCCATCAGATGAAGATTTACCAGGATACAAAGATGATGAATTAGATAAAGATTACATACCAGGACAACAAGATGATGATGACTTTGAAAAATTAATATTAAAAGAATTTGATTTATCATTAAGAAAGTTCATTACAAAAGTAAATGATAATGTAATAACAAACAGAATTCCACAAGTAGATGTAACACCACTTGTAAATGGTAGCAGTACAACTGCAATCTACAACCACACTAAAGAGCCAGTAAAAGTAACAATAGGATCAGTAGTAGAATATACAATAAGAGTTTACAATGAAGGACAAGTAGATGGATATGTAGAAGAGATAAAAGATCACATACCAGAACAATTGGAATTCTTACCAGAAAACGCAACAAACCAAGAATATAGATGGGTAATGCTTGATAGCGAAGGAAACGAAACAGAAAATGTGGATGAAGCAGTAGCAATAAAAACAGATTACTTATCAAAAGCAAATGAACAAACAGCAGGAGAAAATGAAATACCGGCATTTGATGGAACAACATTATCATATAAAGATGTAAAAGTAGCATTCAAAGTAAAACAAACAGATGAAATAGCCAAGAAAATCACAAACATAGCAGATATATCAGACTTTACAGATGAAGATGGAAATAAAGTACCAGATAGAGATTCAGAAGAAGACAATGTAGAAATGCCATCAGATGAAGATTTACCAAATTACAAGGATGATGAATCAGACCAAGACTATGTACCAGGACAACAAGATGATGATGATTTTGAAAAAATAGAAATAGCAGAATTTGATTTATCTTTAAGAAAATTCATAACAGCTGTAAATGACTCAGAAATAACAAACAGAATTCCACAAGTAGATGTAACGCCTCTTATAGATGGAAGCGGAACAACAGCAATTTACAATCATCCAAAAGACCCAGTACTAGTAAGCAATGGAAATATTGTTACATATACAATAAGAGTGTACAACGAAGGAGAAGTTGCAGGATATGCAAGCAGAATAAAAGATGACATTCCAGAAGGGTTAGAATTCTTACCAGACAACGAGATAAATCAAGAATACAGATGGGTAATGTTAGATGAAAATGGAAATGTAACAGAAAACCTAGATGAGGCAGTAGCCCTAGAAACAGATTATCTATCAAAAGAGCAAGAACAAGAAGAAGGAGAAAATCTAATTGCAGCATTTGATGGAGAAGAGTTAGATTACAGAGATGTAAAAATAGCATTTAAGGTAATAGAACCAAATACATCAGATAGAATTTTAATAAATAAGGCACAAATATCAGAAGACACAGATGAGAATGGAAATGATGTAAATGATAGAGATTCAATACCAGATGAATGGAATGAAGGAGAAGATGATCAAGATATAGAAAAAGTAAAAGTACAATATTTTGATTTATCATTAAGAAAATGGGTAACACAAGCAATTGTAAATAAGAATGGTGAAGAAACAGTAATAGAAACAGGACATAAAGCAGAAGATGACCCAGAAGAAATAGTAGCAGTAGACTTAAAAGATAGTGAAGTAGCAACAACAACAGTTAAGTTTAGATACAGCATAAGAGTAACAAATGAAGGAACAATAGCAGGCTATGCAAAAGAAATAAAAGACTACATTCCAGATGGACTAATATTTGTACCAGAAGACAACCCAGAATGGACACAAAATGAAGATGGAACAATAGTAACAACACAAGCACAAGACATATTACTAGAACCAGGACAAAGTACAGAAGTAGAAGTAATACTAACATGGGATAAAGAAAAACAAAACTTTGGAGTAATGGACAACTGGGCAGAAATAAGCAAAGACTATAACGACTTCGGAAGTCCAGATATAGACTCAACACCAAACAACAATGTACATGGAGAAGACGATATAGACGATGCACCAGTATTAGTATCTGTAAAAACAGGTGAAGCACAAATATATGTATTAACAACTCTATCAGTTTTAGGAATGCTTGGAACAGGACTAACATTAATTAAAAAGTTTGTATTATAAAAAACGAAAGATAAGGCTTTAGTTAAGAACTAAAGTCTTATCTTTTGTAAACTAACAAATAAATTATGTATACTAATAAAAATAATTTTTCAAAAAAGTTTTATAAAAAAGAAAATTGTAATTAAAATGAAATATAATAATTCAAAATAAACAAAATTCAATTTCCGTAAATGCAAAAGACGCAAAGCTTCATAATAATCATAATTGCAAAAATTACCATATTGACTTGTTTATTTTATATGTTAAAATAAATATAGATATTTATTATAATAGAGGGGTAAAATGAAAACATTAAAAAAATTTTTAGTATTAATTATAGCAATGATAATATCAATACTAGCATTTTCAGGAGTAAATAAAACTAATGCTGAACCAGGGGGTCCTATATATTTAGGCCTAGTAAGCCTTAGAAGCTCAGGATATGGATATACTCAAGGCGGAAAAAAAGTATGGAAAATAGCAAAGTATAATAGTCCATCAGGTGGAACAGCAGATTTAAGCCAAATGATATACTGTATAAAAGCAGGACCAGGATTTGGCTCATCAGACATGTCTACAGGTGGAGCAGTAAAAATAAGTACATATAACCAGAAGTTTAATTTAAAAGATTTAAGCTCAATAGGAAGCCCATATAGAGATGTACTACCAACAGGTCAAAACTATAATAAGCTAATGTGGGTATTAGACCACATGTATATAATAAACAACTATCAAGATGAAACAGCAAAAAACAATTTCCTAAAGAGTGTAATACCAGAAGAAAGATATAGTTTGCTAACAGTTGATGAAGTGGATGTAATACAACAATTAGCAATATGGTATTTCACAAACCCATCAGGAGAATATCATTACAATGATATAGAACTATACAGAAATAGATTAGTAAATGAGGATTCAGATTATAAAAATTTTGAAGATTTATTAGGAGATGATGGTTGGGATAAGCAAGATGCAGCATCAGCATTATATGATTATTACATAGATAATGCTAGTGGCTCATATGTAAGTCCAAATGTATCAGGAAATCCAATTAGTTTAGACGATTCAAGAGCAAGCATGGAAACATCAGGAAGCTATATAGTTGCAGGACCATATAGAATAGAAGAACTAGCAGATATAAACTATGAATTAACAGCAACATATACAAATCAAGACCATCAAACAATAAGTCCAAGACTAGGAGTTAAAAATTCAAGCGGAAATATAGTAACAACATCACAAAGTCTTAAAGATTTAGTTGGACAAGATTTTTACATAATGGTTTCAAATAGCACAAATGTAACAGGAATAAATATGACAATAAATGTGTCATATACAGATAGAGAAATAACATATTGGTCAGTAGCAAATGCACCAAACACAGAGCAACCAGTTGTAATAGTAACAGAAGAAGACCATAATACAAAAATAGACACAAGTATAAGTGTAAAACAAGGAAATTATAATTTAAAATTAATAAAAATAGATGGAAATTCAAGTAAAGCATTAGATGGAGCAGAATTTAGTGTAAAAATAAATAATGGTACAGCACAAACTTATAAAACAGATAATAGTGGAAGCATAATAATAAACAATATACCAATAACTGGAGCAGGAACAGATACAATTACAATAACTGAGACAAAGGCACCAGATGGATATAATGCAATAATTGGAACTATAACAGTAAATGTAACAAAATCATTAACTGGAGGAAGCTACACAGTAACAGATGCAAAGCTAACAGGAACAACAAATGGAAGTACAATAAACTTTAGTGGAAATACAATAACAGTAACAATACCAAACGAAAAAGTAGAAGGCTCATATGATTTACAATTAGTAAAAAAAGATGATGATACTGGAGCAACTCTTCAAGGAGCAGTATTTAGTGTAAAAATAAATAATGGACAGGCAAGAAATTATACCACAAACAGTAGTGGAATAATATCAATAGATGATATAGAAATAACAGAGCCAGGAACAGATACAATAACAATAGAAGAGGTAACACCTCCAAATGGTTATAATGCAATGTCTGGAACAATAATAGTAGAAGTTACAAAGAGCTTAAGTGCAGGTTCATATATTGCAAGCTCAGTAAAATTTAGTGAAAATTCACAAGGAAATGGAACAGAAGTTACATTAAGAGGTGGAGTAGTAACAATAACCATTCCAAACAAAAAACCAGAAGGTTCATACAATTTACAAATAGTAAAAAAAGATAAAGATACAGATGAAAGTTTACAAGGAGCAGTATTTAGTGTAAAAATAAACGATGAACAGGCAAAAAATTACACAACAAATGGTAGTGGAATTATATCAATAAGTGATATAAAGATAACAGAAGTTGGAACAGATAAAATAACAATT
Source organism: uncultured Clostridia bacterium (assembly GCA_944388675.1). GTDB lineage: Bacteria > Bacillota > Clostridia > TANB77 > CAG-508 > CAG-245. The sequence continues at coordinate 12,439 of CALXJR010000023.1, read as the reverse complement.
GAAGAGATAACACCACCAACGGGTTATAACTTAAGTGTAGAAACACTAGTAATAGAAGTAACAAAAACAGTAAGTGGAGGTCAATTTGTTGCAAGCGGTGTTAAATTTGCAGAAGGTTCAAATGGAGAAGCACATGTAAATTTACAAAATGGATTAATAACAGTAACAGTGCCAAACGAAAAAATGACAGGTTTATATAACTTGCAATTAATAAAAAAAGATTCTAATACAGATGCAAATCTAGCAGGTGCAAAATTTGAAGTAACAATAAATGATGGAGAAACCAAAGAATATACAACAGATAATAATGGAAGTATAACAATAGACAATATAGCAATAACAGAAGCAGGAATAGATAAGATTGTAATAGAAGAAACCCGAGCACCAGAAGGTTATAACAAAATAATAGGAACATTAACAGTAAATGTTACAAAAATTAATAATGGAGACTCTTATACAGTAACAAGAGCACAATTTGCAAATGGAACAAACTCAAATGGAAGTACAGTAACTTTAAATGGAAACACCATAGTAGTAACAGTACCAAATAAAAAAATAGAAGGCACATATAAATTACAACTTATTAAAAAAGATAGTGCCAATAATACAGCTTTATCAAATGCAACATTTTCTGTAAAAGTAAATAATAGTGACTTAGGAAGCTATACAACAAGTACTGATGGTAGAGTAGAAACAGACAGTATAAGCATAACAGAACCAGGAACAGATAAGATTGTAATAGAAGAAACTCAAGCACCAGAAGGATATAACAAAATAATAGAAGAGCTTAATATAAATGTAGAAAAAACAGAACAAGCTGGACAATATGTAGTAACTAATGCAGAATTTGCACAGGGAACAAATACATATGGAAGCACAGTAGAATTACAAGGAAATACAATAATAGTAACAGTACCAAATGAGAAACAAGAAGGCTCATATAATCTACAATTAATAAAAGTTGATGGCCTAAGTAAAGAAGTCTTATCAGGAGCTAAATTTACAGTTCAAGTAAACGGAGGACAAGTACAAGAATATACTACAGACCAAGATGGTAAATTTAGTATCCCATCAATAGATATAACTGAAGTAGGAACAGATACAATAATAATAAATGAAACTACACCACCAGTTGGATATAACAAAATAATTGGACAATTAGAAATAACTGTAACAAAAGTTTTAAGTGATGGAGAATATGTAGTTAGCAAAGCTGAATTTACACAAAATACACAAGCTCAAGGAAGTACAGTAGATTTAAGTGGAAATACAATAACAGTAACAGTGCCAAACGAAAAACAAACTGGAGGATATGGAATTCAACTAATAAAACAAGATAGAGATAACAAAAATCCATTGTCAGGAGCAAAATTTGATATAAGCATAAACAATGGAGTAGCAACAGAATACACAACAGATTCTACAGGAATTATAAGAATAGATAATATACCAATAACAGAAACAGGAATAGATACAATAACAATAACAGAGACAGAGGCACCAATAGGATATAACAAAATAATAGATACATTAACAATAGAAGTAGAAAAGATATTAAGCAATGGTGAATATACAGTAAGTAATGCAACATTTGCAGAAGAAACACACCCACAAGGAAGCACTGTACAGCTATATAATAATTTAATAACAATAACAGTACCAAATGAAAAACAAACAGGTTCATATAATCTACAATTAATAAAAACAGATTTAAAAGATTCAAGCAAAGTATTACAAGGTGCTAAATTTACAGTTAAAATAAATAATGGTACAGCTACAGAGTACATAACAAATGAACAAGGATTAATAACAATAGGTAATATACAGATTACTGAAACAGGAACAGATACAATAGAAATAGAAGAAATAGAAGCTCCAGCTGGATATAACAAAGTAATAGGAACATTAAAATTAGAAGTAGAAAAGACAATTGAAGATGGAGAATATATAGCAAGTAATGTAACATTTACAGATGACAGTAATACAAATGGAAGTACAGTAAACTTAAGTAATAACTTAATAACAGTAACAGTACCAAATGGCTATTTCGATTTATCATTAAGGAAATTTATTACTGGAGTAAATGATGAGCAAATTACAAATAGAGAACCACAAGTAAATGTTAGTCCATTAATAGATGGAAGCTCTACAACAGCAATATATAATCATACAAAAGAGCCAGTATCAGTTGCTTTAGGAGACACAGTAATCTATACAATAAGAGTATATAATGAAGGACAAATGGATGGATATGCAGAAGAAATTACAGACCATTTACCAGCACAATTAGAATTCTTGCCAGAGCATGAAATAAATACACAATACAGATGGGTACAAGATGAAAATGACCCAAGAACAATAAGAACGGATTACCTAGCACAATCAAATGAGCAAAATGCAGGAGATAATAAATTAACAGCATTTAATGGAAGCACACTAGATTACAGAGATGTACAAGTGGCATGCAAGGTGGTTCAAACAGACCCTATGCCAAATAAAATAACAAACATAGCAGATATAACAGACTTTACAGACGGAGACGGAAATAAAGTAACAGATAGAGATTCGCAAGAAGACAATGTACAATTACCAACAGATGAGAATTTACCAAATTATAAAGATGACGAAATAGACCAAAGCTATGTACCAGGACAACAAGATGATGATGATTTCGAAAAATTAATGTTAAAAGAATTTGATTTAAGTTTAAGAAAATTCATCACAGGAGTAAATAATGAGCAAATAACAAACAGAGTGCCACAAGTAGATGTAACACCACTTGTAAATGGTAGCAGTACAACAGCAATATATAATCATACAAAACAGCCAGTATCAGTAGCTTTGGGAGATGTAGTAATCTATACAATAAGAGTATATAACGAAGGACAAGTAGATGGATACGTAAATGAAATAACAGACCATTTACCAGCACAATTAGAGTTCTTACCAGACCATAGCATAAACCAACAATACAGATGGGTACAAGATGAAAATGACCCAAGAACAATAAGAACAGATTACCTATCAAAAGCAAATGAACAAACAGAAAATGCAAATAAAATATTAGCATTTAATGGACAAGAGCTAGATTACAGAGATGTACAAGTAGCATGCAAGGTGGTTCAAACAGACCCAATGCCAAACAAGATAACAAACATAGCAGATATAACAGATTTTACAGATGGCAACGGAAACAAAGTACCAGATAGAGATTCAGAAGAGGACAATGTACAATTGCCATCAGATGAAGATTTACCAGGATACAAAGATGATGAATTAGATAAAGATTACATACCAGGACAACAAGATGATGATGACTTTGAAAAATTAATATTAAAAGAATTTGATTTATCATTAAGAAAGTTCATTACAAAAGTAAATGATAATGTAATAACAAACAGAATTCCACAAGTAGATGTAACACCACTTGTAAATGGTACAGGAACAACAGCAATATACAACCATACAAAAGAGCCAGTAAAAGTAACAATAGGTTCAGTAGTAGAATATACAATAAGAGTATATAATGAAGGACAAGTAGATGGATATGCAACCGAAATAAAAGACCATATACCTGCACAATTGGAATTCTTGCCAGAAAACGCAACAAACCAAGAATATAGATGGGTAATGTTAGACGCAAATGGAAATGTAACTCAAAATGTAGAAGAAGCAGTAGCTATAAGAACAGATTACTTATCAAAAGAAAATGAGCAAACAGAGGGAGAAAACAAATTAGAGGCATTTAATGGTAGCATACTAGACTACAGAGATGTAAAAGTAGCATTTAGAGTAAAACAAACAGATCCAATGCCAGATAGAATAACAAACATAGCAGATATATCAGACTACACAGATGAAGATGGAAACAAAGTACCAGATAGAGATTCAGAAGAAGACAATGTAGAAATTCCATCAGATGAAGACTTACCAAATTATAAAGATGATGAGATAGACCAAGACTATGTACCAGGACAACAAGATGATGATGATTTTGAGAAAGTAGAAATAGCAGAATTTGATCTATCTTTAAGAAAATTCATAACAGCTGTAAATGACTCAGAAATAACAAACAGAATCCCACAAGTAGATGTAACGCCTCTTATAGATGGAAGTGGAACAACAGCAATTTACAATCATCCAAAAGACCCAGTATTAGTAAGCAATGGAAATATTGTTACATATACAATAAGAGTGTACAACGAAGGAGAAGTTGCAGGATATGCAAGCAGAATAAAAGATGACATTCCAGAAGGGTTAGAATTCTTACCAGACAACGAGATAAATCAAGAATACAGATGGGTAATGTTAGATGAAAATGGAAATGTAACAGAAAACCTAGATGAGGCAGTAGCCCTAGAAACAGATTATCTATCAAAAGAGCAAGAACAAGAAGAAGGAGAAAATCTAATTGCAGCATTTGATGGAGAAGAGTTAGATTACAGAGATGTAAAAATAGCATTTAAGGTAATAGAACCAAATACATCAGATAGAATTTTAATAAATAAGGCACAAATATCAGAAGACACAGATGAGAATGGAAATGATGTAGTAGATAGAGACTCAATACCAGATGAATGGAATGAAGGAGAAGACGACCAAGACATAGAAAAAGTAAAAGTACAATATTTTGATTTATCATTAAGAAAATGGGTAACGCAAGCAATTGTAAACAAGAAAGGTGAAGAAACAGTAATAGAAACAGGGCATAAAGCAGAAGATGACCCAGAAGAAATAGTAGCAGTAGACCTAAAAGATAGCGAGATTGCAACAACAACAGTTAAGTTTAAATACAGCATAAGAGTAACAAACGAAGGAACAATAGCAGGTTATGCAAAAGAAATAAAAGATTACATTCCAGATGGACTAATATTTGTACCAGAAGATAACCCAGAGTGGACACAAAATGAAGATGGAACAATAGTAACAACACAAGCACAAGACATATTATTAGAACCAGGACAAAGTACAGAAGTAGAAGTAATACTAACATGGGATAAAGAAAAACAAAACTTTGGAGTAATGGACAACTGGGCAGAAATAAGCAAAGACTATAACGACTTTGGAAGTCCAGATATAGACTCAACACCAAACAACAACAAACATGGAGAAGACGATATAGACGATGCACCAGTATTAGTATCTGTAAAAACAGGTGAAGTACAAATATATGTATTAACATCATTATCTGTATTAGGAATACTTGGAACAGGCTTTATGCTAATCAAAAAGTTTGTATTATAAAATAAAGAATAAGGCTTTAGTTAAAAACTAAAGTCTTATTTTTGTAAACTAATAATCACATTATGTACACTAATAAAAATAATCTTGCTAAAAATTTTTTTTAAAGAAGAAAAATGTAATAAAAATGAAATATATAAAATTTATTACGTAAAAATCTAATTTCCGTAAACATAAAAAACGTAAAGCCCAGTAATCATCGCAATTGCCAAAATTTAACTTATTGACTTAGGTTCCTTATATGTTAAAATAATTATATAAATATATATATAATAGAAGGGGTAGTATGAAAACAGTAAAGAGATTTTTAATAACACTAATAGCCATAATAACAGCATTAATAACTTTTTCTGCATATAGCAAAACAAATGCAGAATCAACAAACCCAATATATTTGGGCTTAGTAAGTCTCAGAAGTTCAGGATATGGATATACTCAAGGTGGAAAAAAAGTATGGAAAATAGCAAAATATAATAGTGCGTCAGGAGGTACAGCTGACAAAACCCAAATGATATACTGTATAAAAGCAGGTCCAGGATTTGGTTCAGCAGATATGTCTTCAGGTGGAGCAGTGCAAATAAGAACATATAACCAAAAATTTAATTTAAAAGACTTAAACTCAATAGGAAGTCCATATAAAAATGTACTACCAACAGGACAAAATTACAACAAATTAATGTGGGTATTAGACCACATGTATATAATAAACAACTATCAAGATGAAACAGCAAAAAATAATTTTCTAAAAAGTGTAATACCAGAAGAAAGATATAGTTTGCTAACAGTTGATGAAGTGGATGTAATACAACAATTAGCAATATGGTATTTCACAAACCCATCAGGAGAATATCATTACAATGATATAGAACTATACAGAAATAGATTAGTAAATGAAGATTCGGATTACAAAAATTTTGAGGATTTATTAGGAGATGATGGTTGGGATAAACAAGATGCAGCATCGGCCTTATATCATTATTACATAGACAATGCAAGTGGAACATACACAAGCGTAAATGCAACAACAAGCCCAATACAATTAGATTCATCAAGAGCCACAATGGAGATATCAGGAAGTAACTTAATTGCAGGACCATTTAGAATAAATGAATTACTAGATGTAGACTACACACTAACTGCAACATATACAAATCAAAATAACCAAACAATAAGTCCAAGACTAGGAATAAAAAATACAAGCGGAAACGTAGTATCAACATCAAATACTCTAAAAAATCTAGTAGGACAAGATTTTTACTTAATAATGGCAACAAGTACAAACACAACAGAAATTAATATGACAATAAAAACATCATATTCAAACAGAGAAATAACATACTGGTCAGTAGCAAATGCACCATCAACAGACCAACCAGTAGTAATAGTAACAGGAAAAGATTATAACTTCCAAGACCAAGCAAGTGTAAGCACAACAGAAGGAGAATATAACCTAAAATTAGTAAAAGTAGATGAAAACAATAATCAAACCTTTTTAAGTGGAGCAAAGTTTAGTGTAAAAGTAAATAATGGAAGTGCTCAAACATACACAACAGGAAGCAATGGAAGTATAACAACAAATAACATAGCAATAACATCAGCAGGAACAGACACAATACAAATTACAGAAACACAGGCGCCAACAGGCTATAATTCATTAATAGGAACACTAACAGTAAATGTAACAAAAGCGCTAAGTGGAGGAAATTACACAGTATCAGATGCAAGGTTAACAGGCACAACCTATGGAAGTACAATATCTTTAAGTGGAAACACAATAACAGTAACAGTACCAAATAAAAAAGTATCAGGTTCATATAATTTACAACTAGTAAAAACAGATGATGATACAGGGGCAACTCTTCAAGGAGCAGTGTTTAGTGTAAAAATAAACAACGGACAGACTCAAAATTATACAACAAATAGTAGTGGAATAATATCAATAGATGATATAGAAATAACAGGAACAGGAAAAGATACAATAACAATTAATGAAATAACACCGCCAACAGGCTATAATTCAATGTCAGGAACAATAATAGTAGAAGTAACAAAAAGCTTAAGTGCAGGTTCATATGTAGCAAGTGGAGTAAACTTTAGAGAAGATTCACAAGGAAATGGAACAAAAGTTAGTTTAAGTGGTGGAGTAGTAACAGTAACCATACCAAACAAAAAACCAGAAGGTTCATATAACTTACAAATAGTAAAAAAAGATAAAGATACAGATGCAAACATACAAGGGGCCGCATTTAGTGTAAAAATAAATAATCAAACAGCTAAAAATTATACAACTAACAGTAGTGGAATTATTACAATAAACGACATAGTAATAACAGAAACTGGAACAGATAAAATAGTAATAGAAGAAACCCAGGCACCAACAGGTTATAATTCAATGATAGAAACACTAGTAGTAGAAGTAACTAAAACTTTAAGTGGAGGTCAGTTTGTTGCAAGTGGTGTAAGATTTACAGAAGGCTCAAATGGAGAGGCCCATGTAAGCTTAAGTAATGGATTAATAACAGTAACAGTGCCAAACAAAAAAATGACAGGCTCATATAACTTGCAATTAATAAAAAATGATAAAGCAAGTAAAGAGAACTTATCAGGTGCAAAATTTGAAGTAACAATAAATGATGGCGAGACCAAAGAATATACAACAAATAGTAGCGGAATTATTACAATAAACGACATAGCAATAACAGAAACTGGAACAGATAAAATAGTAATAGAAGAGACACAAGCACCAACAGGTTATAACAAAATAATTGGAACATTAACAGTAAATGTAACAAAAGCAATTAGTGGAACGGCTTTTGCAGTAACAAGAGCACAATTTGCAAATGGTACAAATTCAAATGGAAGTACAGTAAACTTAAGTGGAAATACAATAACAGTAACAGTACCAAATGAAAAAATAACAGGTTCATATGATTTACAATTAGTAAAAGTAGATAAAGATAATACTAACACAAAACTTACAGGTGCAAAATTTAATATAAGCATAAATAATGGAGAAGCTACAGAATACACAGCAAACAATAGTGGAATAATTTCAATAAAAGACATAGAGATAACAGAGCAAGGAACAGATAAAATAGTAATAGAAGAGACACAGGCACCAACAGGATATAATTCAATAATAGGCACATTAACAATAAATGTAACAAAAACATTATCTGGTGAGGAATATATAGCAAGTAATGCAGAATTTACAAGTAGCACTAATCCACAAGGAAGCACAGTAAATTTACAAGATGGACTAATAACAGTAACAGTACCAAACGAAAAAATAACAGGTTCATATAACTTACAATTAATAAAAAAAGATGCAGACAGTAGCGAGACCTTGCAAAATGCAATTTTTACAATAAGAGTAAATAATGGAGCAAGTACACAATACACAACAGATCAAGATGGTAAAATTACAATAGATGGAATAAATATAACAGCTACAGGAAGAGATACAATAACAATAACAGAGACTGGGGCTCCAGCAGGCTATACAAAGCAAATAGGAACATTAACAATAAATGTAGAAAAAACAATAAGTGATGGAAAATACATAGCAAGTAGTGCCCAATTTACAACAAATACACAAGCACAAGGAAGTACAGTTGATTTAAGTGGAAATACAGTAACAGTAACAGTACCAAACAAGAAAATAACAGGTTCATATAATTTAAAATTGATAAAAAAGGAAAAAGGAACAAATAATGTTTTAGCAAATGCAAAATTTGAAGTAAAAATAAATGAAGGTCCAGCTACCGAATACACAACAGGTGAAGATGGAACAATTACAATAAGCGATATACAAATAACAGAAACAGGAAAAGATAAAATAACAATTACAGAAACAGAAGCACCAGCAGGTTATAATAAGCTAATAGATACATTAACAATAGAAGCAACAAAAGTAATAAGTAATAATGCATATACAGTAAGCCGTGCAGCATTTGCAAGTGGAACAAACTCAAATGGAAGCACTGTATCATTAAGTAGTGGAACAATAACAGTAAATGTACCAAATGAGAAAATAACAGGTTCATATGATTTACAAATAATAAAAGTAGATAAAGCAGATAACTCAAAACTAACAGGTGCAAAATTTAATATATCAATTAATGGTGGACAAGCAAGACAATATACAACAAACAATAGTGGAATAATAACAATAGACAATATAGAAATAACGGAAACTGGTACAGATACTATTGTAATAGAAGAGACAGAAGCTCCAGAATATTATAATAAATTAATAGAAACATTAACAATAAATGTAGAAAAAACAATAAATGATGGTAAATATGTTGCAAGTAAAGCAGAGTTCACAAGTAGTACAAGTCCACAAGGAAGTACAGTAAATTTAGAAGATGGATTAGTAACTATAACAGTACCAAATGAGAAGATGACAGGTTCTTATAAGTTGCAATTAGTAAAAGTAGACAAAGATGATAATAACAAAAAATTATCAGGTGCAAAATTTAGCATAAAAATAAACAATGAATCAGCTCAAGAATACACAACAGATGATAATGGAACTATATCAATAAGTGGTATACAAATAACAGAAACCGGAACAGACACAATTACAATTACAGAAACAGAGGCACCAACCGGCTATAACAAACAAATTGGAACATTAACTGTAAGAGTAACAAAAACAGAAAATAATGGAATATATATGGCAAGTGATGCCCAATTTGCAAATGGAACAGATACAAATGGTAGTACCATAAACATAAGTGGAAGCACAATAATAGTAACAGTACCAAATGAAAAAATAACAGGTTCATATAATTTGCAATTAGTAAAAGTAGATAAAGATGATGATAACAAAAAATTATCAGGTGCAAAATTTAGTGTAAAAATAAACAATGGCTCAGAACAAGAGTATACAACAGATGATAATGGAATTATATCAATAAGTGATATACAAATAACAGAAACCGGAACAGACACAATTACAATTACAGAGACTCAGGCACCATCAGGCTATAATAAAATAATAGATGAATTAACAATAAATGTAGAAAAAACAGAGGAAAATGGTGAGTACAAGGCAAGCAACATAGAGTTTGGAGAAAATACAGAGTCTAAAGGTAGCATAGTAAAACTAGAAGAAGGTCTAATTACAGTAACAATACCAAATGAAAAAATAACAGGTTCATATAATTTACAATTAGTAAAAATAGATGGATTAAACCAAAACGTGTTATCAGGAGCAAAATTTACAGTAAAAATAAATGATGGGTCAGAAACAGAATATACAACAGACCAAGATGGTATAATAAAAATAGATAATATAAATATTACCGAAATTGGAACAGACAAAATTACAATAAACGAAACAGAGGCCCCAACAGGTTATAATAAAGTAATAGGAGAGCTACAAGTAGATGTAACAAAAGTAATAAGTGATGGAAAATATATAGCAAGCAAAGCAGAATTTACAAGTAGTACAAATCCACAAGGAAGTACAATTAATCTAGATAATGGATTAATAACAGTAACTATACCAAATGAAAAGCAAACAGGTGTATACGGAATACAGATAGTAAAGCAAGATGAAGAAAACAATAATCCATTACAAGGAGCAAAATTTACAGTAAAAATAAATAATGGAGCTGAAACAGAGTATACAACAGATGTAAATGGAATAATAAGAATAAACAATATAGCAATTACAGAGCTAGGAACAGATGTGATATTAATTACAGAAACAGAAGCTCCAATAGGATATAACAAACTAATAGATACATTAACAGTAAATGTTAATAAAATTGAAAGAGATGGCGAATATGTAGCAGATAGTGCAACATTTACGCAAGATACAAATGTTAATGGAAGTGTAGTAAGTTTACAAGATGGATTAATTACAATAACAGTGCCAAATGAAAGACAAACAGGTTCATATAACTTACAATTAATAAAGGTAGATTCACAAGACACAAATAAAACTCTTAAAGGAGCAAAATTTGAAGTAAAAGTAAATGATGAAGAACCAGTAGAGTACACAACAGATGAAAATGGAAGAATAACAATAAATAATATAGAAATAACAGAGACGGGAACAGATTTAATTACAATAGATGAAACCCAAGCACCGGAAGGATATAACAAGATAATAGGAACATTAAAAGTTAATGTAGAAAAAACAGTACAAAACGGTGAATATGTTGCAACAAGTGGTTCATTTACGCAAGATACAGTGCCAAATGGAAGTACAGTAAACTTAAGTAATAATCTAATAACAGTAACAGTACCAAACTCATACTTTGATTTATCATTAAGAAAATTCATCACAGGAGTAAATGATGAACAAGTTACAAACAGAGTACCACAAGTAGATGTAACTCCATTAATAGATAAAAGTTCTACAACAGCAATATATAATCACACAAAAGAGCCAGTACCAGTAGCTCTAGGAGACACAGTAATATATACAATAAGAGTATATAACGAAGGACAAGTAGATGGATACGTAAATGAAATAACAGACCATTTACCAGCACAATTAGAGTTCTTACCAGACCATAGCATAAACCAACAATACAGATGGGTACAAGATGAAGATGACCCAAGAACAATAAGAACAGACTACTTATCAAAAGCAAATGAGCAAACACCAGGAGAAAATAAGTTACAAGCATTTAATGGACAAGAGTTAGATTACAGAGATGTACAAGTAGCATGCAAGGTGGTACAAACAGATCCAATGCCAAACAAGATAACAAACATAGCAGATATAACAGACTTTACAGACGGAGACGGAAATAGAGTAACAGATAGAGATTCGCAAGAAGACAATGTACAATTACCAACAGATGAGAATTTACCAAAATATAAAGATGACGAAATAGACCAAAGCTATGTACCAGGACAACAAGATGATGATGACTTTGAAAAACTAATCTTAAAAGAATTTGATTTAAGTTTAAGAAAATTCATCACAGGAGTAAATGATGAGCAAATAACAAACAGAGTGCCACAAGTAGATGTTAGCCCATTAGCAAATGGAACAAGCACAACAGCAATATATAATCATACAAAACAGCCAGTGCCAGTTGCTTTAGGAGATGTAGTAATCTATACAATAAGAGTTTATAACGAAGGACAAGTAGATGGATATGTAAATGAAATAACAGATCATTTACCAGCACAATTAGAGTTCTTACCAGACCATAGCATAAACCAACAA
>CALXJR010000022.1 GCA_944388675.1 uncultured Clostridia bacterium | reverse complement strand
GCAAATGAAAGAATTTATAATTCAAATATGTGCTTATATTTTCTAAATGAATATGTAAAATATAAAGAAATACCAGAAAAATTAGTAGATGTAAATATAGCAAGTGATTATAGTAAAATAGGAAATATGCTAAGACTTTGCAAAGGCGAAAATAGATTAGACCTAATAGAAAAAACAGTATCAGGAAGTGGAGTAATAACAGAAATAACACAAAGATTTAATCCAGAAATAGCATTTGGCGAAAAAGAAATGGTTTCAATGCTTTACTATTTAGGGTATTTAACAATAGAAGGTGAAGTAGTAGGATACCCAAAATTAAATATACCAAATAAAGTTATGAAAGAAATATATTCAGACTATTTCTTACAAATATTAGATGAAGAAGAAAAATTAAATATAGATAGTAATTATTATACAGAAATAGGAATAGAAATAGCATTAGAAGGGAAAATAGATAAAGCAGTAGAATTATTGCATAAATATTTAAGTAACTTATCAAATAGAGACTTTCAAAGATTTGATGAAAAGTACGTAAAATTAATATTTTATTGTATATTGATGAATTTAAAAATATATAATGTAAAATCAGAAATGGAAGTTGGAAGAGAATACCCAGATATAGTATTAATACCAAGAGAAGTAAACAAAGGCTATTATTCTGTAATGATAGAATTTAAGTACTTAAAGAAAACAGAAGAAAATAAATTAACCGAAAAACAAGAAGAAGCAAGAAAACAAATAGAAAAATATAGTAATACAGAAGAAATGAAGGCAATAAAAAATTTAAACAAATATACAGTGGTAGTTATAAATGATAAAATACATGTTCAAAAAATCTAATATAAAAAAACAAAAATTGAACAATAAAATTCTTAAAAAATGTATATTAAATTTCTTAAAAAATGTATATTCTTATTGAATATGGTTATAATGTGTGATAAAATAATATCAATAATCATAAGGAGGTAGAATATGTCTTTAAGAAAAAAAGAATATCTAAATAGATTAATTGATAAAAAAGTAGATGACTACTTATCTGTATTTGGTGCAGTAAGCATAGAAGGACCAAAATGGTGTGGAAAAACATGGACTTCTTTAAATCACGCAAACAGTGTAGTTTATTTAGATGATGATGAAACCAAAGAAAAAGCAAAATTGAGCCTAGATTTAATTTTAAGCGAGAAAAAACCAGAGTTAATTGATGAATGGAATCTAATTCCAGAAATTTGGGATGCAGTTAGAAGAAAATGTGATAATACTACAACCAAAGGAAATTATATTTTAACATGTTCTACTAAATTAACAGATAAGGAACAAAAAGAAAAAATACATCATTCAGGAGCTGGAAGAATAGGAAAAATACAAATGCACACAATGAGTTTGTACGAATCAGGTGATTCTAGTCGGAAAAGCTTCCATACAAGATATGTTAAACGGAACCTTAACGAACCAATTAAATGATAAAGTTACATTAGATAAACTAGCTAATTTAATAATACGTGGTGGATGGCCTTCAAACATAAAAACAACGGAAGATAAAATAAATATAATCCCTAAAAGTAATATTGAAGAAATATTAGATAAAGATATGAATGATGATAAAAAAAGAGACAAAAATAAAATGAGAATGTTACTCAAAAGTTTAGCAAGAAATGAAACAACAATTGCAAATAAAAATACATTATTAAAAGATATAGAAGAAATTGCAAATGAAAAAGAGATGATTGAAAGTAGAATTACTATTGATGATTATTTAGATGTTTTAACTAGACTCCATATAATTGAAAATCAAGAAGCATATAACGAAAATTATAGATCACCAGAAAGAGTTGGAAAATCAGCAAAAAGGCATTTTACAGACCCATCACTTGCGTGTGCATGCCTAGATTTAACTAAAGAAAAGTTAATAAATGACTTAAAAACATTTGGCTTCATGTTTGAATCATTAGTCGAAAGAGATTTAAGAATATATATAGAATATTTAGGTGGAAATCTTTATCATTTTAGAGATAGTGTTACAGGAGTAGAAGTAGACCCAATACTTGAATTTGCTGATGGTGAATATGCAGCTATAGAAGTTAAATTAGGATTTCACCAAGTTAATGAAGCTAAAAAGAGTTTGATGAATTTCTATAATAATATGATAAAAAAACCTAAATTTATGTGTGTTATAGTAGGTTATACAGATGTTATAGCTAAAGACCCTGAAACTGGTATTTATATTGTACCAATTACTGCGTTAAAGCCATAAAAATATTCCTATATAAACAAATAAAATATTTTATATTGAAACAAATTGTTACAAAACTTGCAAACCAGAAAAATCAAGCAATACAAAACTGGCAACAAATTAAAAGCAAGTCATCTTCTCAGTAAAAACAGGTGGAGTAGACACATCTATAATCATAGGCACAGCATTAGTTATAATGTTAGGCACACTAGTACTTACAATATATCTAAAAGAGAAAAGAAAAAATAATCAATATAGTATATGCTAAAGTAAACATAAAATAAGGACTAAGTAGAAATACTTAGTCCTTATTTAACATAATGTGTAAAATAAAATCACAATTTGTAAAAAAATAGAACACGAAATTACTTGCAATTGTAACATTTCAGTATTATTATAATTACAAATTAAATTTGTGTTTCAATTTATTTAAATTTTTCAAAATTTTAAACAGTTTCTGAATAATTAATTCTAAAAAATCCCAATAGATAAAGTGTGAAAAAACTAGCAATTATTATAAAATAAAAAATTAACTTATAAATAAATATTGTGTATTTATTAAAATAATAGTATAATTGAAAGGAAGAAATAAATGAACAAAAAAGAATTAGAAGAATATAAAAAAATTGGCGAGAAGCTAATATGTATACCATCTGGACTAAAAAGAAAAGATGGAACAGATATAATGAGCTGGTCTCTAAGAGAGTGGTTTGAAGAAGAAAAGCCAGAAGAAGATAATGTTTATATAAATTATAAATATATATCTGAAAAAGAAATACAGAACAAATATCTTATAAAAGAAGATGGAGAAGAATACAATTCAAAAAGTAATAGTGTAACAAATAGTGAGCATGATAAGCTGTTTAAGAAATTACTAGAGAATAGAGAACAGACAGCAAAATTTTTAGATATGGTATTAAGCTCAGGTAAAGACATAACAGCTCAAAATTTAGAATTATATAATAAAGAATTTGTAACAGATAAATTTGAAAAAAGAGAAACAGATATAGTATATAAGGTAGCAAATTTAAATCTATACATAATAATAGAGCATCAATCAACAGCAGATAGATCAATGCCATATAGAGTAAGAAAATATAAAATGGCACTTATGGATTTAGTAATAAACAAAAAAGAAATGAAAAAAATAAATTATAAGCTTCCAAGGGTAATAGCAATAGTGCTATATACAGGAAAACAAAAATGGAAAAATAAAAAATTAGAAGATATGCAAGAGCCATTAGAATGGTATAAAGAAGAAGACAATGAATTTATATTAGTTGATGTAAATAATCTTAAAAAGGAAGAGATATTACAAGGAGACCTAATAATTACAAAAGCAATGCTTTTAGAAAGAGAAGAAAATCCAGAAGATTTTATAAAATATTTATATATAATTATAGATAAGGAAAAGATAAAGCAAAACATACAATATAAAGAACTATTAAAAATACTGATACAATATATTTTTATAAATAAAAGATATACTTCAATAAGGAAAAAAATAGAAACAATGATAAATGAAATATTTGATGAGAAAGGAGATGATGAAACAATGTCACATTTTACACAAATTTTGGATGAAGCTTTTGATAAAGCAGAAAAAAGAGGAGAAAGAAGAGGAGAAAAAAGAGGAGAAAAAATGGGAGAAACAAAAAAACAAAAAGAAATTGCAAAAACAATGAAAGAAGCAAAAATAAGCAATGAAGTTATAAGTAAATTTACAGGACTAAAGCTAGAAGAGATTGAAGCACTTTAAAAATAAAAACATTCTTAACGCTATAGCAAATTTTTTTAAAAGTGAAAGGAGAAAATTTAAAAAATAGCAGAAGTAACAGGACTAACAATAAAAGAAATAGAAAACTTAAAAGAAAGATAAAACTCAAATATAATAAAAAACCAGCATACTACTAAGAAATAGTATGTTGGGTTTATTTTTTATAGTTTAAAAAATTTATACTATAAAACAAGCAATATAATATTAAGAAAATCATATAAGTATAAAGTTTTACTTAGCTAATCAACAAAAAACCGCAAAGTACTACGGCAATAACGATTGATATGATTTTACCATTTTTTACAAATATAAAAATTTTAAATAAAAAAACGCCAAAAGCCTTAAAATTACAACAATTCAGATTTTAATAGAAAAAGCTGAAGAAAATAAAATAAAATCGAATAAACAATAAATTATTCAAAAAATGAAATAAAAGTTTAATAATACCTCTAAAAGGCATTTCCGTAAATGCAGACAAAACTGCTAGAAATTACCAGCTTTCAGCTACTTTACTAATAAAATTTTGCCTTTTATAATATAAGTATATAATTAGCTATAAAAGTTTAAATTTGTATGGAGGAAAAATGGGCATAGACAAAAAACAATTTAAAGAAAACGCAAAAAAGAATAATAAAAGTCCACATAGAAAAAGAAATGCCATAATTGGTTCAATTATAGCATTGCTTATTATATGCATTAGTTTGCTTTCAACAAATGCTATTAACTTACTTACAAATGGAGTATCAAGTCTTACTCAAGCAGCAACAAATGGAGCCTATATAAAAAGAGTATTTATAGCTTCAACAAGAGACAGAATTTCAACAAAAAGTGATGACTATGGAGCTTTAGAGGTACACGTTGTTACAAACGATAACCAAGACTTAGGAAATGTTGGAACAGTAACATTCTCACAAAGCAGTAATAATGGCGGAAGAGTAAGCTTTAATGGAAATAGATTTACAGGAACCAGTATAGGAACTGTAACAATTACTGCAACAGTACAATATGCTGGAGACACAGTAACATCAAACAGTGTACAAGTAATAGTGCAAGAAGACTATGAAATAGCCTATAGAGATGCAACACTATTCAAATATGATGCAGATGAACTATTTGACTATGGTGGAAGAGTTACATCTACAGCAAACCAAGGAATTTACTTCTCAAATGGTGCAGAAAGAATAACATTAGATGGCACAACATTTTATACAAGTGACTGGAACGTTTGGACAAAAAATGCAGATTCAGTACAAGATCCAGAAAAACCATATGAAGGAATGGCAGAAAATGAGCTAGACAGCAACGGAAATATACAATTTAACATAGAAGATAATGGAATTTTTGATGAAAATATAACAGAGGGAAAACAAAGTTACACAAATGTAGGAATCCCATTTGTAAAACAAGGAAATGGATTTTATCAATTCGATAGTAATCAGCATGAAGCATTTTTTGAAAATGGACAACCACAAAGCGATGTAAACTTAGAGTGGAGAGAAAATAAAGTATCATATAGAGGAGATGCAGGAACATATATACAAGGATTCTTCCCATTTAATGATGGAGATTCAGGTGACAGCGCAGTATATCACTTTGGTATGAAAATTAGTACACCATTCTACATGACTGAAGATGGAAGAACAGGAACAGGAGAAGACATAGTATTTGAATTCTCTGGAGATGATGATATTTGGATCTTCGTAGATGGAAAATTAGTAATAGACCTAGGAGGAATTCATAACCAAATAGCAGCAGATATAAACTTTGCAGATAACGAAGTAATAGTTTATAAAGGACTAAAATCAAATGGAGTAATAAACAAGCAAACAGCATTAACAGACATTTTAGGAAGTGATTGGAATGACAATCTAGAAGAAGAACATACATTAAGTGTATTCTATCTAGAAAGAGGAATGGGAAGTTCAAACTGCCAAGTATACTTTAACTTACCTACATCTGTACAAATGTCAGATGTTTTAGTACATCATTATTTAGAAGGAACAAACCAAAGACTAGCACCAGATGATACAATAGAAGGATTCCCAGGAGATCCATACACAACAAGTAGAAGTGCACAAGTTCCAGAAAATTATGAACTAGTTTCAACATCTGGAGCAACATCAGGAGTAATTGGAACATCTAGAACAATTGTAAATTACTATTACAGATTAAAAACACCAACTTTAGTAAATGGAACAGTTAATAAAACAAGTACAATAAGTCAAATAACAGATAAAAATCAACAAGTACCGTATCGAATTAATTACACAACAAACATCACAGATTATATTGGAGATGCAACAATAACAATTGTCGATTATCTGCCATATAGCATAGACACAAGCTCATCTAACCTAGATGGAGGAACATATAGTAGTGCAAACAATACAATAACATGGACTGAGAATATCAATATAAATACATATGAAAATCAAAATAAAACAGTAAACATTAGTAAAAATATTTCTTTAAAATATTTAAATGTAAATACAAGTAGGACAAATGTTTCAAATACAGCATATGCAACAATCAATTTGACAAATCCACAAGCATCAGATACAGCATCTGGAAGCTTAAATATACCAACAGACTATACACAGGACATAACAGTTAAAAAGGTATGGAATGATAATAACAACAATGCACAAAAAAGACCAACTAATGTTACATTAATATTAAGTGGAAATAATCGTCAATATAGCAAAGTATTAAATTCATCAAATGCAACATCAAGCAATATATGGGAATATACATTTCCAGATTTACCAAAATATGATAGTTATGGAAACGAAATAACATATACATTAAGTGAACAAACATCTGTAGAAGAAAATAATAAATTTTATCAAGCAAGCATAGATCAAGAAAATAAAACTATAACAAATACATTTGTAGTTCCAGATGAAAAAGTAAATGTAACAGTAACAAAAGTATGGGATCACACAAATAATATTTATGAAAAACCAAGCCAAATAAAAGTACAAGTAAAAGGAAATGGAAATGTATATGAACAAGTAATTACAGATGAACAAGAAACATCAGAAAACATATGGACTTATACATTCAATGATTTAAATAAATATGATGCAAGAGGAGATGTAATTAATTACACTGTAGATGAAGAAGAAGTAACAGCAGGAAATTTAGATTATTATCAAAAGAGTATATCAGGAAATACAATAACAAACACATATATAGGACCAATAATATCTAGTACAAAAACAGTATCTCCACAGCCTGCAGAAGGTTATGTACTAGAAGGACAAACATTAACATATACAGTAACAGTAAGAAATGATGGAGGAGTTGCAAAAGATGTTATTATAAAAGATTCAATTCCAGAAGGAACAACATTTGTAGAAGGAAGTATAAAAGAAGACGGAGTAACAAAATCTGAATATGACCAAACAAGTTTAACAGATGGAATTACAGTAAATGTTCCAAAAGAAGGACAAAAAACTTTAAGCTTTGAAGTAACAGTAAATAACTTAAATACAAATGTATTTACAAAAACAATAACAAATAAAGCAACAGTTGACGGAGAAGAAACAAACCAGGTACAAACAATAGTAAATAAACCAGACGTACAAATAAGTAAATCTTCAAATCCACCATCTGGACAAGATGTTGTAAAAGACCAAGAAATTACATATACAATAACTTTGGATAACAGCAAAGGAACTGCACCAGATACAGTTACAGTAACAGACCAAATTCCAACAGGAACTGAGTATGTAGATGGAAGTTTAAAAGTTGCAGGTACCCAACAACCAGGAGATATAACTGATGGAATACAAGTAAGTTTACTTGCAGGAGAAACAAAAACAGTTGAATTTAAAGTTAAAGTATTAGACTTAGAAAATGACCAACAAATTACAAACAAAGCACAAGTAGATGGAATAGATACAAATGAAGTAACACATACATATATAGAACCAATAATCTCTGCACAAAAAATAGCAACATTACAAACAGAAGCGGGCTACGCACTAGAAGGGGAAACTATTACCTACACAATTACAGTTACAAATGATGGTGACCTAGCAAAAAATGTTGTAATAAAAGATACAATACCAGAAGGTACAACATTTGTACAAGGAAGTATATCTGGACATACATCATCTACTCAAACAGATTTAAATAATGGAATAACCATAAATGTACCAGCAAGAGGAAATGCAAGCTTAAGCTTTGAAGTAACAGTAAATAACTTAGGTACAAATGAATTTACAAAAACAATTACAAACCAAGCTACAGTAGATGAAAATAGCACAAATACTGTTGAAACAACTGTAAACAAACCAGATGTACAAATAAGTAAATCTTCAAACCCACCATCTGGAGAAGATGTTGTAAAAGACGAAGAAATTACATATACAATAACTTTAAATAACAGTAGAGGAACAGCACCAAAAACAGTAAATGTAAAAGACCAAATTCCAGAAGGAACAAGCTATGTAGATGGAAGTTTAAAAGTTGCAGGTACTACAAATTCAGGAAATATAGAATCTGGAATAAATGTAGATTTATCTGCAGGAGAAACAAAAACAGTAGAGTTTAAAGTAAAAGTATTAGATCTAGAAAATGACCAACAAATTACAAATAAAGCTCAAGTAGATGGAAAAGATACAAATGAAATAACACATAGATATGTAGAGCCAATAATAAAACAAAAAAAAATATCAACAACGGAGAATCATTTAAGCTATGTTGTAGAAGGCGAAAAAATCACATATACAATATCAATTGTAAATGATGGTGATTTAGGAAAAACAGTAAAAGTAATAGATACAATTCCAGATGGAACAAGCTTTGTAACAGGAAGCATAAAAGAAAATGATACAGTAAAACCAGAATATACACAAGCAAGTTTAACAAGCGGAATAGACGTGGAAGTACCTGCAAGAGAAAAAGTAACAGTAAGCTTTGAAGTTACAGTAAATCCTTTAGAAGGTGACGACTTAACAAAAACAATAACAAACCAAGCCACAGTTGATGAAAATTCAACAAACCAAGTTTCAAATACAGTAAATAAAGCAGACCTTAAATTTAAAAAAACAGCAAACCCACCAACAGGTTCAAATGTAAAACAAAACGATATAATAACATATACAATAAACTTAGATAATAGTAAAGGAACAGCACCAACAGAGGTAACAGTACAAGATACAATTCCAGCAGGAACAACATATGTAATAGATAGTTTAAAAGTAGATGAAACTCCTCATGCGGGAAGTATAGAAGAAGGAATAAATGTACAATTAAATGCAGGGGAAACTAAAAATATAGAATTCCAAGTAAGAGTTGGAGATTTAGAAGATGAACAACAGCTAATAAATAGAGCTAAAGTAGGGGATGTAGACACAAATCAAGTAGTACATACTTATATTGAACCAATAATCTCTAGCAAAAAAACAGTGGACCTAGAAACAGACGCAGGTTATGCAC
Source organism: uncultured Clostridia bacterium (assembly GCA_944388675.1). Taxonomy (GTDB): domain Bacteria; phylum Bacillota; class Clostridia; order TANB77; family CAG-508; genus CAG-245. Next base: position 8,649 of record CALXJR010000022.1, on the reverse strand, counting down.
TAGAAGGAGAGACAATAACATATTATATAACAGTTACAAATGACGGACATCAAGAAAAAACTGTAAACATAAAAGATACAATTCCAGATGGAACAACATTTGTACCAGGAAGCATAAAAGAAAATAACGTAGCAAATTCAAGTTATGATGACGCAAACTTAGCAAGCGGAATAGATGTAAATGTACCAGCAACAGGAGAGACAACATTAAGCTTTGAAGTAACAGTAAATAATTTAAGCACAGATGAATTCACAAAAACACTAACCAACAAAGCCACAGTAGATGGAAAAGAAACAAACGAAGTACAAACAACAGTAAATAAACCTGATGTACAAATAAGTAAATCTTCAAACCCACCATCTGGAGAAGATGTTGTAAAAGACCAAGAAATAACATATACAATAACATTAAATAACAGTAAAGGTACAGCACCAAGCAGAGTAAATGTAAAAGATGAGGTTCCAGAAGGTACAACATTTGTTCCAGGAAGTATAATGCTAGACACAGATACACTTCCAAATAATGCAGATGACTTAAAAAACGGAATACAAGTAGATGTATCTGCACATCAAACAAGAACACTTTCATTTAAAGTATCCGTAAATGATTTAGACAATGGAACACAAATAAAAAATAAAGCTACAGTTGATAGTAAAGACACAAATGAAATAACACATAGATATGTAGAACCAATCATTTCACAAACAAAAACAGCAAAGCTACAAACAGAAGCGGGCTATAGCTTAGAAGGCGAAAAAATAACATATACCATAACAGTTAAAAATGATGGTGACTTAGCAAAAAATGTAGTTATTAAAGATGATATACCAGATGGCACAACTTTTGTAGAAAATAGTATAAAAGTAAATGATGAAGCAAAAACAGAGGAGACTGAATCAACTTTAAATAGTGGAATAACAGTAAATGTACCAGCAAGAGGTGAGTCTACTTTAAGCTTTGAAGTAACAGTAAATGAGCTAAACACAGATACATACACAAGAACAATATTAAATCAAGCAACAGTAGATAATAATAATACAAATGAAGTAACAACAATAGTAAACAAACCACATGTTGTACCAACAAAAACTGCAAGCCCAGCAAGCGGAAACACAGTTGAAAATCAAGGAATAATAACATATACAATAACATTAGATAACAGTGATGGAACAGCACCAAAGACAGTTAAAGTACAAGACACAATTCCAACAGGAACAGAATATGTACCAGGAAGCTTAAAAGTAGATAATCAGGCTCAATCAGGAGATATTGCACAAGGAATAGATGTTAGCCTAGATGCAAGACAAATTAAGAAAGTAGAATTCCAAGTTAGAGTACAAAATTTAACCAATGGACAAGACATTGTTAATGAAGCAACAGTGGACGGACAAAAAACAAACCAAGTAACACATAAATATATAGAGCCTATTATAAGTCAAGAAAAAGAAGTGGAACTTCAAACAGATGTAGGTTATAGCTTAGAAGGTGAAACTATTACTTACACAATAAAAGTAAAAAATGATGGTGATTTAGCAAAAGATGTAGTTATAAAAGATACAATCCCAACAGGAACATCATTTGTAGAAGGAAGCATATCTGGACACACATCTTCAACACAATCTGACTTAAATAATGGAATAACAATAAACGTACCAGCAAGAGGAGAAGCAGAATTAAGCTTTAAGGTAACAGTAAATAATTTAGGACAAAACGAATTTACAAAACAAATTACAAACCAAGCAACAGTAGATGATGAAGCAACAAACGAAGTAACAACAACAGTAAATAAACCAGATGTGCAAATAAGTAAATCTTCAAACCCACCATCTGGAGAAGATGTTGTAAAAGACCAAGAAATAACATATACAATAACGTTAAACAACAGTAGGGGTACTGCACCAAGTACAGTAAATGTAAAAGATGAGATTCCAGAGGGTACAACATATGTGCCAGGTAGCTTAAAAGTTGCAGGTACTACAAATTCTGGAGATATAGAAACAGGAATACAAGTAGATTTATCTGCAGGAGAAACAAAAACAGTAGAATTTAAAGTTACAGTAAATGACTTAAATGATGAACAACAAATTACAAATAAAGCTACAGTTGATGGTAAAGACACAAATACAATTACACATACATATGTAGAACCAATAATCTCTCAAGAAAAATCTGTAGTAAATGAGAATGGATTAGGTTATGTTGTAGAAGGAGAAAAATTAACATATACAATAAAAGTTACAAATGCAGGTCATTTAGATAAAAATGTTGTTATACAAGACAACATCCCAGCAGAAACAAGCTTTGTACCATCAAGCATAAAAATAAATGGAGCTCCAACTTCAAATAATCAATCAAATTTAATAAGTGGAATAGATGTAAATGTACCAGCAACAGGAGAAGCAACACTTTCATTTGAAGTAACAGTAAACACATTACCAGGTTCAGAAGTTACAAGAAGATTCCAAAATACTGCAACAGTAGATGGAAATAGCACAAACTCGGTAGAATCAGTAATAAATAAATCTGATGTTAAATTTGATAAATCTGCAGTTCCTGCAAGTGGAACAGAAGTAAAAGCAGAAGATAAAATCACATATACAATAACATTAGATAATACAAATGGTACTGCACCAACATCTGTAAAAGTAAAAGACTCTATTCCAACAGGAACAAAGCTTGTAGCAGGAACAATGAAGCTAGATGAAGAACAAATAGAAACTTCAGAATTAGAAGATGGAATAGATGTAGACTTATCTGCAGGACAAAAAAGAGAAATAACTTTCCAAGTTGAAGTACAGGATTTAAATAATGGAGATAAAATAACAAACAGAGCACAAGTTAATGACGATTATACAAATGAAGTTACTCATACATACATTGAGCCAATAATCTCTGCACAAAAAACAGCAAAATTACAAACAGAAACAGGATATGCACTAGAAGGAGAAAAAATTGTATACACAATTACAGTAACAAATGATGGAGATTTAGCAAAAAATGTAGTAATTAAAGATGAAATACCAGATGGAACAACATTTGTACCAGGAAGCATAAAAGAAAATGACGTAGCAAATCCGGATTACAATCAAGATAGTTTAACAAACGGTATAACTGTAAATGTACCAAAAAGAGGAGAGGCAAGCTTAAGCTTTGAAGTTACAGTAAACGAATTACCACAAGGTGAAGTTACAAAAGTATTAAGCAATAAAGCTACAGTAGATAATCAAGAAACAAACACAGTAAATACAACTGTAAACAAACCATTTGTAACATACAAAAAAATGTCATCACCTGCAAATAATACAGATGTTATAGCAGGAGAGGAAATTACATATACAATAGAATTAAACAATCAAAAAGGAACTGCACCAACAACTGTAAATGTAAAAGACACAATTCCAACAGGAACAACATTTGTAGAAAATAGCATAAAGATTGCAGGAGAAGGCACAGAAAATACAGAAGAAGACCTAAAAAATGGAATAAATGTAGATTTACTTGCTGGCCAAACTAAAACTTTAGAATTTAAAGTAACAGTACAAGATGTACAAAATGGTGATGAAATTACAAACCAAGCAACAGTAGATGGAAATTCTACAAACACAATAACACATAGATTTGTAGAACCAGTAATCTATATTACAAAAGAGGCAAAAACAGAGAACAATTTAGGATATGTAGTAGAAAATGAAACTATAACATATACTATAAAATTAGATAACAAAGGTTACTTAGGTGGAACATTTACAGTAAAAGATGAGGCACCAGTTGGCACAACATTTGTACCAGGAAGCATCAAAATAAATGATGCACAAACACAAAATACAGAAGACAATCTAAAACAAGGTATAGATGTAACAGTTGGAGCAGAGGATGTAAGTACTTTAAGCTTTGATGTAACTGTAAATGAGCTAGAAGGTGATACTTTAACAAAAGTAATTAACAACACTGCTTCAGTAAATGATACAAATACAAATGAAGTAAATGTAACAGTAAATAAAGCAGATGTAAAAGCTACAAAATCAGCTACTCCTGAATCAGGAGAAACTGTAAAAAATGGTGATGAAATCACATATACAGTTACAATAGATAACAGCGAAGGTACTGCACCTGCAACAGTAACATTAAGAGATTCAATACCAGAAGGAACAGAATATAAAGAAGACAGTCTAAGAGTTGATGGAGTAGACTTAGGTTATACTTTAGATGATCTAACAAATGGAATGGAAGTTAATGTAGATGCACATTCAACAAGAAGAGTTACATTTACAGTAACAGTACAAGATTTAGATAATTCTACTATTATAAGAAACCAAGCATATGTAAATGATATTCCAACAAATGAAGTAACACATACATATATAGAATCTATAATCTCTGCTAAAAAAGAAGCAGAAACGCAAAAAGATTTACCATATGTAATGGTTGGAGAAAAAATAACTTATTGCATAACAGTTTCAAATGATGGTGACTTAGCAAAACAAGTTGTAGTAAAAGATAGCATTCCTGAAGGAACACATTTGGTAGATGGAAGCATTAAAGTTGATAATAAAGGAACTGCATACACAGCTCAAAATCTAGAAGCTGGAATAAATGTTGATGTAAATGGTAAAACAAAAGTACCAGTAACATTTGAAGTAATTGTAGATGAAGATGCTACAGAAATTACAAACAAAGCAAATGTTGATGGAACAGATACAAATGAGGTAAATATTCCTGTAGTACAATATGATAAACAAGCAGAAGTTGTAAGACAAACTACAGAAGATATAGAAGAAGGACAAGTTACAGCTTCAGACAAAATTGTTTATACAATAACAATTCAAAACTTAGGTAAAGAAACAATAAATAACATAACAGTAAAAGATACAATCCCAGAAGCGACAACAATAAGCAAAATAAATAATGGTGGTCAGCCAGATAGCAACAAAGAAATTACATGGGATGTAACTAATTTACAAGGTGAGCAAACAACAAGCGTAAGTTTTGAAGTAACTGTAGATTATGATGTTACTCAAACTAAGACAATTACAAACATTGCTACAGTAGATGACTATGAAACAAATGAGGTAGAAAACACATATATAAAACCAGAAATAAAACTAGAAAATACAATATCAAAAACAGGACCTGAAAAGATTACTTCTACAGATGAGACTTTAACATATAATCTAAGATATAATGCAACCATAGATGACTTTGTGGGTCAAGGAACAGTAACTATTGTAGATACTCTTCCATACCCAATAGATAAAGAAGCATCTAGCCTAGATGATGGTATTTACAATGAAGAAGACCAAACAATTACATGGGAGATTAACTTAGGTAATATAGACACATATCTAAATAATGAAAAAATTGTGGATATACCAAAAGAAATAACAGTTAAATACATCTATGATGATGAAGAAAATCTAACAGGAACAATGGAAAATAATGTAACATCAAACATAGAGCTAACACAAAATAGAGATGTAGTAAAACAAGATGAACAAACAGATTCATCTACAACAAAAATAGAAATACCAGCAAAACTTGTAGTTCATCATTATATATATGATGAAGAAGCAGGTGGTAATACAACTGTTAAAATTGCAGAAGATGAAGTAGTAACTGGAATAATAGGAGATAAGTACAAAACAGGAAAAGCTACAGTAAGACCAGATTACGAAGTAGTAAATGAAACTCCAGAAAATTATGAAGGAACATTAACTAAATCTGAAACAGTTGTAACATATTACTATCAATTAAAACAAGCTAGCATAGATAGTTCTATACAAAAAGAGAGCCTAACACCAGTTCTTACACAAGAAGATGGTCTAATTACTTATAGAATAACATATAATGTAACAGTACAAGACTATTTAGGAAAACTTACAATGAATTTAACAGATACATTACCATACAAAATAAATACAACAAATTACGATTTAGCAGGTGGAACATATAATGATGAAGATGGCACAATCACTTGGAATGAGCAAAGAGATATAGACACATTTACAAATGGTCCATATGCAGAAACAATAGTAAAAGAATTTACAGTAGCATATGTAGACCAAGATGTTACAAAACCTATAGTAAATACAGCAAATGCTCATATGGAAATATATTATCCAGAAGAACATAGTACAAAACCTGGAGAAGTAAGACTAGAAGATAGCAAAGAAGCCAAAGCAGAAGTTCCTCAAGACTATAGAGTAACAAGAACTGTAGAAAAAGTATGGGACGATAATGAAAACATTAAAGGAAGAAGACCTGCAAGTGTAACAGTAGGGTTAACTGCAGATGGTTCAACATCATATAATGACCAAGAACTAGAAAAAGTAGTTCTAAATGAGGGAAACAGCTGGAGCCACACATTTGCAAATCTTCCAAAATATACAGCTACAGGAACAGTAATTGAGTATAGTGTAGTAGAAACAGAAACAAATCCAGGAGACCTAGAATATTATGAAGAGCCAGTAATTCGAGTTTCAGGAGATAAAATAGAAGTTAATAATAAATATAAATTAATGAATATAGAGCTTAATAGCAATATTTCAAAAACCGGAACAGAATTAATTACAAGCTCTACACAAGAATTAGATTATACAATCACATATACTGCAACAGTAAATGATTACATTGGAGAAGCGGTAGTAACAATTGTAGATACTTTACCATATGACATAAACGAAGAATTATCAGACTTATCAGGTGGAACATATGATAAAGACTTACATACTATCACATGGAAAGAAACAATAGATCATATTAACACATTTGAAAATGAACCATACAATGTAGAGATTACAAAACCAATAAAGATTGTATATAGTAATTTAGATGCAAGTAATAGAGTAGTTACAAACAATGTAAAGGCTACAATAGATTTATATGAAACAGAAACAACAAATACAAAAGAAGCATCATTTGATACAAAATCAGAAATACCAGGAAATGTAATAGTAAAATATGTGGACAAAGACAGTGGTGAGGAAATTACATATGAAGAACAAAACGAAGAAGGAATCACTGAAGAAAAAACATATGGATATGAAATAATAGGATTAGCAGGAGACGAATATACCACAGAGCAAAAAGATATTTATGGTTATACTTTTGTGGAAGATACAAACAATACTCAAGGAAATATGATTGAAGGTACAATTGAAGTTGTATACTATTATGTAAGAACAGATTCTCAAGGTGTAGTTGTAAAATATGTTGATGAAGATGGAAATGAAATAGCTCCTCAAGAAACAATTACAGGTAAAGTAATGGACCCATATAAAACAACACAAAAAGATATACCAAATTATGACTTTGTAAGAGTAGAAGGAGAAACTCAAGGAGAACTTGTAGAAGATGTAATAGAAGTAACTTACATTTATACAAAAATACCAGGAAGAGTAATAGTACAACATCTAGAAAAAGATGATACTCCAGAAGATAATACAGACAATATAGTCCTAGCTCCAGAAGAAATAATTGAAGGATTTAGTGGTGACTCTTATGAAACACAAAGACAAGAAATAGCCAACTACAAAGAAGCAGAACCAGAGCCTGAAAACGCAGTAGGAACTATGACAAGAGGAGACATCTATGTAACATATTACTATGAAAGAAAACCAAGTGGAATCATAACTGTAAAATATGTAGATGTAGACACAAACGAAGAAATACTATACAAAGATGCAGAAACAGGAGAATACTTACCTTATAGAGAACAATTACAAGGATTATGTGGATTAGAATATACAGCTCAAGCAAAAGAAATTCCATATTACAACTTTGTAGAAGACCAAATGCCAGAAAACACTAGCGGAATATACACAGAAGACGACTTAGAAATAACATTCTACTACAAAAAGAAAGAATTCAACCTAAAAGTAGAAAAACAAATAACTAGAATAACTGTAAACGGACAAGAGCATAGCTTAAAAGAAGAATTAGACCAAATAGATGTAGTATCATCAAAAGTTGCAACAACAGACATAGAAGTAACATACAAAATAATAGTAAGCAACACAGCAGAAATAGAAGGTACCGCAACAGTTATAGAAAACATACCAAACTACTTCTCAGTAGTAGAAGATGGTAGCCAAGGATGGAACACAGTAGATGGAAACCTACAAACAACTATCACATTACAGCCAGGAGAAACAAAAGAACTAAACGTAGTATTAAAATGGAAGAAAAACGCAAACAACTTTGGATTACAAACAAATGAAGTCGCATTAACAAACATAAGCAACCCTGCAAACTTTGCAGAAAGCAACCTAGACGACAACAAAGCCACAGCAGAAGTAATGCTATCTGTAAAAACAGGTGGAACAGACACACTAATTTACACAATCTTAGACTTTAGCTTATCATTCATAATTCTAATAGGAAACATCCTGCTTTTGGGGACACGTACCAAAAACAGCTAAAAAAAATAAGCCTGTTTTTGGGGACACCTTCCTAAAACAGCCTGAAAAATAAGAATGTTTTGAGGGGAAAGTTTAGAAACAGCCAGATTAAATAAAAAAAGTGCTTAAACTACAAATATAATAAAAGTAGTATATAAGCACTTTTTTTCTTATTTGGGTGTTAAAATATAACTGTGTAAATTCTAAAAAATTTTAGAAAGAGCACAGTTTTTTTCTTGTGCTTTTGGAAAGG
>CALXJR010000021.1 GCA_944388675.1 uncultured Clostridia bacterium | reverse complement strand
TATTCTCTCTATGATTAAATATTACTAATACTGCTAAAATAATTCCAAAAATTATATAATTTCCTGGTACTAAATAATTGTTTGTTATAAATATAGTTAGCACTGGGAAAAGTACTGCGGCTGCAACTGAACCTAAAGATACAAATCTTGTAAGTGCCATTAAAACAAGTGCAAAAACTAAACAAATAAGACCAATTTGCCAATTTGTTAATAATAAAACGCCAAGTGAAGTTGCAACACCTTTTCCTCCCTTAAACTTAAAGAAAATAGGAAAAGTATGTCCTACAACAACAAAAATTCCAGCAAGTTGAACAAGTAATGCTCCATCTAGCTCTTGTCTTATCTTTCCAACTACAAATGCAATTAATATTGCAACAACTCCTTTTAAACAATCTCCAATTAAAGTTAAAATAGCAGCTTTTTTTCCAACTGTTCTTAAAACATTTGTACTGCCTGCATTTTTACTTCCTTTATCTCTTACATCAAATCCAGCCATTTTTTTACTAATAATAACTGAAAAACTAATACTTCCTAATAAATATGTAATAATTGCAATAATTATATATGCTGCCATAAAAATCACTCTCCTTTTTCAATTTTTTCTCTTGATATTATTCTTATTGGTGTTCCAACTAATCCGAACTCTTTTCTTAATTGATTAACTAAATATCTCTCATACGAGAAATGGAATAGTTTTTTATCATTAACAAACACAACAAATGTTGGTGGTTTAGTTGAAGCCTGTGTCATATAATATAATTTTAATCTTCTACCTTTGTCTGTAGGTGGTTGAACAACCGCAATTGATTCTGCTAAAACTTGGTTTAATACTGATGTAGATACCCTTAGAGCATTTTGACTTGCTACACTATTTATTAATTCAAATAGCTTGTCTACTCTCTGTCCGGTTTTTGCAGATATAAATATTATTGGTGCATATGATAAATACGAAAGCTTTTCATATACCGCTTTTTTATATTTTTCTAATGTACCATTTTGTTTTTCATATTCATCCCATTTATTTACTGCTATTATAATTCCTTTTCCTGCTTCATGTGCCTCTCCTGCAATTTTAGTATCTTGCTCTGTAACTCCCTGGTTTGCATCTATCATTAATATGCATACATCTGCTCTTTCTATTGCAAGACTTGTTCTAATAACACTATATTTTTCTATTTTCTCATCTACTTTACTATGTCTTCTAAGTCCTGCTGTATCTATAAATACATATTTGCCATGTTCATTTTCAAACTCAGAATCTATTGCATCTCTTGTTGTTCCTGCAATATCACTTACAATTAATCTATTTTCACCTAAAATTCTATTAATTAAAGAAGATTTACCAGCATTTGGTTTTCCTATTACTGCAACTTTTATCTCTGATGTATCATCTTCATCTTCTTGTTTTGGTGGAAGTTTATCATATATTGCATCTAAAACATCACCAATTCCTATTGCATTTACAGATGATACTCTATATGGATCTCCAAGTCCTAAATTATAAAATTCATAAATTTCTGGAGCTTCTTTTCCATAATTATCTGCTTTATTGCAAACTAAAATTATTGGCTTTTTAGATTTTCTAAGCATTAATGCAATTTCATTATCTTGTGATGTAACTCCTTGTTTTGCATCTGTTACAAATATAATTACATCAGCCATTGATATTGCAATATCTGCTTGTTCTTTCATTTGAACTGTAATATTATCTGTTTCATCAAATTCTATTCCACCTGTGTCTATTAAAGTAAAGTTTCTACCTCTCCAATTTGCTTCACCATATACTCTATCTCTTGTAACACCAGGTGTATCTTCAACAATTGATACTCTTTTACCTATTATGTAATTAAAAAATGTTGATTTTCCTACATTTGGTCTACCAACTATTGCGACCATTGGTTTCGACATATTTTCACCTTCTATTCTTATTTAATTGCGCTTTTATTTTACTATAATTTGAAATAAATAGCAAGACTAGCATAAAAATGAATGATATTATATAGGATATAATCATAGCATTTGTTCCTGTGTATTTTACTGTTATTGTAGCTTTTCCACTTTCACTATTATTTTCATTAATACTAATCTCAACAAACCCTTTGTCAGATTCTGTATAAGGAATTTCCATACCATTTACTTCTATTCTATAGCCTAAATAATAAATGTATGGAAGTTCAATATTAATCGCTTCTGTAACATTATTTATTTCCATATACATATTTGAACCATCTTTTTTATAGTTTGTAATTTCACTTTGACTGTTTTCATCCAATATAATTGGTATATCTTCTCTATCTATTAAATAATCTAAATTTTGATATGCTTTGCTTGGTAGATATTCCATACTTGCCATTCCTGCATGTACACGACCTGTACTCTTTGTAACTGGTAAAGGTTCTATATAATCTTCCTCATTAAAATTTACTCCAAAATAGATTTTATTCATACATGGAACAGATAGTAAAGTAATTATAAATATTAAGAATAATAGATCTTTTGTTTTTAAATCTTTAATAATTATACCAAAATTAATAGCTACAATAAAAGCAAAAAAGAAACTAGTAAATTCAAATAATCTAAATGTAAATTGTAACATTGTTAATATTTCAGGCAATTTTTCAAATGGGAATATTTTTAATGTCATAAATATTAAAACAAAGCCTAAAATTAAAAATAATGTATAAACTTTTCTATATTCTTTTGATATTTTCTTATAAACAATTGGAGTTAATATTAGTCCAATAACTGTTAGAAGTCCAATCTCAAAAACCATTGTTTGAGAATTACTTGTAAAAAACAATTGTGATATGCTCACTTTTAGACTTATCATTACGTCATATCTTTGCATTCTTCCTGGTACAAAAACCTCATAAGTTGTTGCAAAATAATGTTGTAATAATCCTACCCAAAAGAAACTTGTGATTACAATTATAAATAATAAATTAATAATTAAATTAAGCAAAACTTTTTTGTTTTTTAATTTTTTAATAAATACTAATAAATATATAAAACATAATATTGCTGTATATAGTGTAATAACACTATGTGTTAAAAATAATCCTATTGCTCCCCATGCCAAAGTATATGACCTTTTTTCTTCATTTAAAATTGTATATAATCCATTAAATACAATTGGTAAAAAAACAAATGTAGCAAGTTCAGCAATAGCAATTCTTATGTACATATCTGTAATTCTGTAAGGTGCAAAAATGTATATAATTGATGCAATAATTGAAACGTTTTTATTTTTTGTAACCTTAAATACAAATTGATACATTGCAATTCCAGAAAGTAAAGTAATTGCAAACATAAATAATTTTAAACATCCTACAAATGATATATTGAATATTTTAAATATTAAAGGTCCAAATGCTGTTAATGGACTGTAGAATATATTCCATGAATACCCAAAATTGTTGCAAAAGTTCGACATAATCAAAGGCAAAGTTTCTGTGCCATTTAAAGATTCATAGGTTCCAATTAGTCTACATACATGTTGTATTCCATCATCTCTATATATATTTATACCTTTAGCTAATAATGGAATACATATTATTATACTTGCAAGTAATATCAATAAATACTGTATATTATTTTTTATTAATAATTTTATATTTTCTTTCATTATATAATTCTCCCCTTTATTTTTTATAAAATTGCTTTGATCTTATTATATAAATTATAAATACAACTAAAGAAATTAAAGAAATAACATAAGATAACTTTTCTAAAATTGTTCCTTTATATTGTACTACTATGTGTGCACTTTCAATATCTTCTGGAATATTAATTGTTACAAATCCATTATTTGATTCATATGTATTAATATTTTTGTCATTTATTTTTACTTCATATCCTAAATAATAAATATATGGTAATTCGAGTTCCGTTCCTTTAATAGTATTTGAAACATCAAATTCTAAATGTAACCCATTTTTTTGTTCATTTATTACATCTGCTTGTCCTGAAAGTACATATACTCTATCTTCCCTACTATTTAAATAAGTTCTCTGTACATTTGATGCATTTATTGGCAAATATTCTCTATTTATAGAAAAATGTGATAATGTTTCTTTACTTAATATACTTGATTCATATTCTTCATCAGATAAAGATTTTGCATCCTCATAATGATAATTATAATTAATTTTAGCCATTGATATAGCAATCATAATAATTGATATAACACATAAGGCATTATTTAAGTTTTCTTTATCTTCAGCAATTATTTGTATTAAGGTATATAGATTAAGTCCAGCTAAAATTGCAAGTGCAAATTCAAAAAAAGTAAGTAGTCTCCATGAATATTGAAGTGTTGTTAAAATATTTGGCATAAACTTCCATGGAAAAATATTTGTAGTCATTACTAGTGAAATTATTGCAATTAATAAAAATGAAAGATATTCCCTTTTATAATCTTTATTTATTTTTCTATATGTAAATATTCCGAGTAGTGAAAGAATAATTAGTGGAATTCCTAATTTAAAACTTACTCCATTTTTCTCTAAGTCTATAAAAAGTTGAATAAATTTAATTGCTCCTTTTTGTACATTGTCTGGTGTAGTTGCCATTCTTTCTGCTGAGAATATTGCATAATCTCCACATATTTTATGCTCTATTAAAGGTACTATGAAAAATGCACAAATTAGCAAAATAAATAATAAATTAATTCCTAATTTTTTTAGAACATCTTTTTTCAATGCTCTCTTTATGTTTAATAATAAGTAGATAAGAGCAAAAATTGCTGAATATTCTGTTGAAATTGTGTGTGTAAGCATTAGACCAATTCCAGATATTGCAATATAATAATGTTTTTTTCCATCTTCTTTTATTAGATTATATAAACCATAGAATAATATAGGTAAAAACATATATGATGAAAATTCACCAATTGCAAATCTATTATATATAGTTTCTAGCCTATATGGTATAAATATATAAATAATTGAAACTATAATTGAAATTTGCCTTTTCTTTGTTATCTCTAATATAAAGTTATACATTGTATAACCGGAGATTAATATAGTTAAAAATGCATAGATTTTTAAACAGTCATAAAAATGTGTGCAAAATAATTTAAATAATAGTGGTACAAATGTTACAATAGGTGGATAAAATAAATTTATGCCATACCCAAATCCTCTACAAAAACTACTACATATTAAAGGAGGGAAAATACCTTCTTTGAATATTTTAAATGTTCCTATTAATCGTAAAATATGTGCATATCCATCATCTGTTCCATATATTCTTAAATTAATTAAAGGAATTGCTGCAATACATGTAGCAATTATTATTAATATATAATGTATAATTTTATCTTGACTTAGATCTTTTAAAAGTTTTTTCATAATCCCTCTTTTGTGTTTATATTTTTTGGAAATTCATTTTTTACATTTCAAATTATAGCATTATCAAAAAAAAATAACAATACTTGTAAAAGCATTGTTACTAAAAATACTTATTCATTTTTATTAGTTCTCTGCATTTTCTACTGATACTACTTTTCTGCCATCGTAATAGCCACAGCTTGGGCAAATTCTGTGTTGCATCATTTTAGCATGGCAATGAGGACATTCAACTAAGTTTTGATTTTCTAATTTCCATGTAGATCTTTTTAATCCTGTTCTTGCTTTTGACCATCTTCTTTTTGGTTGTGCCATTTTTATTCCCTCCCTTGTAAACTTTCTTATGTAAATATATTTATTATATTTCTACTTATTCCAGTACTTTAAAATTATACTAGTATTTTTCAATTTTGTCAATAGGTGTTTCTGTGTATTTTAATCATTTATCATTAAAAAAATTAAAAAGCACAATAAAACTGTATCAAGCATTATAAGAATTGTTACAAGTACTTTCTTTTTTGTTAAACCTTTACTTTTCTTAAAATAAACAATTGATCCTATTACTCCTATTAATAGAACCAAAAATATAGGTAAAAGTTTTAAATCATTACTTGGTTCTGTAACATTATTTTGAATTGGTCTTTCTACACCATATTCAGGAGCCATTACATCTAAAAGAGCATCTGAAGCACTAGCAAACACTTTGCTGTGTAGAGTAATTAAAAATAGTCCAATACCAGTTAGTCCTTTTTTTGCCTTATTTAACATTTTCATAACAAATCCCCCTATTTTTCATAAATCATATTATATGGACATTTATTTTGCTTATTTTCTTCAAAATTCCATGTGTGATATGCACCGCCCAAACAATAATCCCAATTTTTACAATTACCACATTCATAAGATTTTGTTCTGTCTAGTTTTCTAAATTCTTTATATTTGTTATCCCATACATCTTTAAAATTATCTGTTCTTATATTTCCTTGTATTAGTTTCTTAATTCTTGGAACATTTGGACAAACATATAAATCTCCATTATATAAAATGCTTGCAATACTTATTCCTGTTCTACAATAGAAATATGATTTTCTTACTTCTTTTTCGTAATCTAATCCTAAAAATCCTGGGCAACCATAAGTTAATTCTAATTTTTTCTTTTTATTTTTTTCTTTTATAAAATCTAGCAATCTTTTTAATTCTTTACCATCTAATAATAATTCTTCATTTTCTTTTGCTCTACCAATTGGATCCATTGACATTAGTCTCCAAGAATCTAGTCCTAAATCTAACATTACATTATATAGTTCTTCCATTTGGTTAATATTTTTCTTATGAAATACAGTTGTAACTTGTAAATGTTTTACAAACCCAGCCTTTTTTAAATTTTTTATATTATTAATTATCAAATTATACGAGCCAGGAACTCCTCTAAATTCATCATGTGTTTTTTCTAAACCATCTATACTTACAGAAATTGTTTCCATATTTGCTTTTTCTAATTTTTTAATATTTTCTTCTGTTAATAATATTCCGTTTGTAGTCATTCCCCAATGAAAGCCTAATTCATTTGTTGCATATTCCATAACCTCACATAAATCACTTCTTACTAATGGTTCACCACCTGTTACATTTATAAGAATTTGAGATGCATCCATATCATTTGCAATTTGTTTAAAAGCATTTTTTATCTCTTCAGTTGTAAGTTCTCCTTCATATTTTTTCTTTTCCGCACTACTTCCACAATGTTTACATTTGGCATTACATGTTAATGTACATTCCCAGAATAAATCAATAAGTCTATGTTCTTTCAACTCTTGTTCTTTTAAATTTTTTATCAAAGTTAGTTCGCCTAATTTATATATCTTTTTAAACATTTCAATCTTCCTTTTATAAAAAATTATAATCATCTAATAACCAGTTTAATAAAAAAAGATTATCAGACTAATCAAAAATTATTTAATTCATTAACTTTTAATTAAAAAATATACTAAAATTGCAATAGCAATCGCAAGAATTGCTATTAATACCTTCTTTTTTATAGAACTTTTACTTTTCTTGAAGTACACTATTAAGCCCACTAATAATATTAATAATACTCCTAAAAGACCATAGCTATTCCACAGTTCATTAGATTGCTGTTCTGTTTCTGGTCTTTTAACACCATACATAGGAGACAATTCCATAGTCGAAAGATCCACTTCGGCTAATACTTTACTATGTATAGAAATAAAAAATGCCCCTATACCTATTAACATTTTTTTTACTTTACTTAATACTTTCATTTGTTCTCCCCTTTTATATAATATTTTTTAATTATGTATTTACTTTATCATATCAATTATATTTTTTCAAGAGTTAAATAATCATTTAGGAAATAGTTTTACCATTTTATTATCTAGTTTATTAATACTTTTAGCACATTTCACAAGTTCTTTTGAAACATCTTCATTTATTTCTCCATTAGGTTTATATTTTATTTTATGTTCCAAGCTTGCCCAAAAGTCCATTGCTAAACTTCTTATTTGTATTTCGGCTGTAATTTTATTTAAGTCCTTATCAATTATAACTGGAACTTTTACTATCATATGGTAACTTGTATAACCACTTTCTTTTGGATGTGATACATAATCTTTTTCTTTTATAACTTCTAAATCATTAAATTCTCTTATATATTTAACTATTGTGTTTATATCACTTTTAAGTGGACATATTATTCTTAATCCAGCTATATCATGAATATTTTCTATCATATTTTTATATGTAAGTTCTAGATTATCTTTTTTCATTTTATTAATTATACTTTCTGGCGATTTTATTCTAGTTCTTACATGGTCTATAGAGTCAAATTTACTAAAATATTCATAATCATATCTAATTATATCAACTTTCTTTTCAAGCTCTTTTAATGCTTGCCCATAAATGTACATTATATCATTATACTTTTCATTTTTGGGATTAATTTTACTATTCTTTTTATATTTTTCAATATCTATAAATATCCCTCCGCTTCATGGAATGATTATATAGATAATTTATGTCTAAATCATGACCTAATTGTAAAACTATTTTTAAGTATTATTAACTAGTTTTACTAAAAACTAAAAAGCTGTTTTAGGAAGGTGTCCCTAAAAACAGCCTTAGAAATATTATAACTTAATAATAACCTTTGTTCCTTTTGGTTCATTATGTAATAATTTTATACTTCCATTATGAGCTTTAACAATAGTTTGAGCAATTGCAAGACCTAAACCATTTCCGCCAGTTTCTCTAGACCTAGTTTTATCCTCTCTATAAAATCTTTCAAAAATATGTTTCATTGCTTCTTTACTAATTCCAATTCCTGTATCAGATATTTCAATATAAATTTTGCCATCTTTATTAAATGTTTTTATATTAATCTTATCTTCTTCTCCAGTATATTTAATTGCATTGTCTAGTATTATTATTAATAGTTCTGTTATTTTGTTTTTATCTGCTTTTAAATCCTTATTACAATTTAAATCTAATGAAACTTCTTTATGTTGCATATTAGCCATTTCAATATAAGGTTCTGAAACTTCTTTTATTAATGAATCTAGATTAAATATTTCTTTATTTAAGTCTAATTTATTGCTATCTGCTCTTGCTAAAGTCATAAGCTCTTTAACTAGTTTAGATAATCTTCTGGTCTCTTTTATACATACTGTTATATCTTTTGATTTATCAATTATCTTTTTATTTGGCTCTTGCAATAATAATTCTTGTTTTGCTTGTATAATTGTAAGTGGTGTTCTTAGCTCATGAGAAGCATTTTGCACAAATTCAGTTTGTCTATTTAATGCTTCTATAATTGGTTTTAATGTTCTACTTGATAAAATAAAACTAATAATTATAGATACAAATATTATTATAATAGTTGCAATAACTAGCACACGTAAAATATTTGAAACACTTTGATTTTCTCCATCTACGTTAACTATTATTTGTATATATTTAGTTGTTTTAGTATCTTGATTTACAATTTGTACATTTATTCCTCTATAATAATATGTATCATCTATACTTGTTAAATAAATTTGATTTAGAAATTCCTTATCAAAAGCAATATCTGTTATATAATCTTCATAAAATCTACCGATATTCTCTTTATTCGTTATTTCACCATTTTCATCTCTTACAATATATATAAGCCTTGGATTTAATGATTTATATGTTTTCTTTTTAGTATCAGTGTTCTGGCTCGTTGGCTCATTTCCAACCGCTTCTACTTGTTCTTTAGCATACATTATTTCTTTATCAATAGATGTATATACAGATGTAGAGATTAAATTATAAATTAGTATATCAAATAAAGTAAATATTACTGTAAAAGTAATAAAAGTATATAACATATTTTTTAACAATTGTTTTCTTACAATTTTTTGTTCTTCCATATAATTCCTTTCTATTCTGATAAAATATAACCTACTCCTCTTATTGTTTTTATATATTTGCCATAACCATATTTATTTAGCTCTTTTCTTAATCCACTTGCATAAACCTCAACCACATTTGTTGTAGTAGAAGAATCAAATCCCCATATTTTATCAAAAATTTGTTCTTTAGTAACAATTGTATTATTACAATTAATTAAATACTCTAATATATCAAATTGTTTACCTTGTAAATTGATTTCTTTACCATTTATAGTTGCTTTTCGGTTATTTAAGTTTAGAGTTAAATCTAAAAACCTAAGTTCATTTTCTGTATAATCTCCTATACTTCTTCTTAAAATTGCTTCTATCCTTGCTAAAAGTTCCTCTCTTTCAAATGGTTTTACTAAATAATCATCTGCACCATAAGTTAGACCTTTTACTTTATCTTGCAAAGAATCTTTTGCAGTTAGAATTAATACAGGAGTATTTATTTTATTTTTTCTTAATTTAGACAATATTTCAAATCCTGAAATTTCAGGAAGCATTAAATCTAATATTATTAAGTCATATATTCCACCTTTTGCAAGCATATAACCATCATAACCATCTGTTGCTTGTTCTACATTATAATTTTTATCTATACATTCTTTTATTGTATCTGATAGAATTTTATCATCTTCTACAATTAAAATTTTCATTAAAAAGCACCTCATATTTATAAGTAAATTATATTGGTCATTTTATCATATTTAAGTAAGAAATAAAAGATGTTAAAGAAAAACAGACTATTATTAGTCTGCTTTATTCTCTTCATTATTTTCTTCTTTTCTAATTAAAACAATTGGTGTTTGTTGTTTAGACTGTCCTGCTGGATTATCTTTTAACATCTTCTGCAATTTCTCATCTTCAATTTTAATTTCATCAGATTTTCCAAGTATGTCAACACCAAAATCATTTGCATCAATTATTATTGCCTTAACACCTGTTTCTTTAAAAATCTCATTACAAACTCCTACAGGATCTTTTGGAAGCATTATACCAAAATCTGCATATTCTGGAAAGTTTTTACCATAAAAGCCATCTAGTTCTGCAACTTCTTTACCAACTATTTTATAAAATACACCTTTCTTACCAAATAATTTACCAAATCCTGCTGCAATTGCTGCATATAAAACCTTAAGTCTACCACATAAATTAATTGCAAATTGCATTTTATATGGAGAATCAACTCCAATTCCAGCCTCTGTTCTCATAGCAAATTTAGATAAAAATTTTGCCATAAATCCTACTTTCATATCTTTTTTATATACAACATTTTTTTGACAAAGAGATATAATTTTTTCACTTATAGTTATCATATCTCCTTCTTTATATACAGGCAAAACATATTGTTTTACTAAATCTACATAGTTTTCTCCTAATTGAACATGATGTGTTTTGATTGCATATCTATTATATATTTCTCCATCAACATCTATTTCCACTTTTTTATTATCATTTGCTGTAAGTTCCATAATATTTTCCTCCAGATTAATTTAATTATTTAAATTATTATATTACTTCCTTAAAAAAACCTTAAAATTTATAAAAAAATTATTTTTTCTACTCATTTTGCAAAATTGCCATTCCTACTTTTATTCCATCTACTCCTGCAGACATTATTCCTCCTGCATAACCTGCGCCTTCTCCACAAGGATAAATTCCATATATATTAGACATATATTTTTCATTTCTTTTTATTGTTATAGGAGATGAACTTCTGGTTTCAACTCCTGTTAAAATGCTATCAGGACTAGCAAAACCTTTTAATTTACTATCAAAATATATAATACCCTCTTTTAGTGTTTTTATAACAAAATCTGGTAATATTTCTTGTAAATTTGATAAAGTAACTCCTGGTTTGTAAGAAGGCTTTATATTTCCCATAAATTCAGATTTTCTATTATTTAAGAAATCATCAACTCTTTGTATTGGAGCAAAGTAATTTGATCCTCCTAAGACAAAAGCTTTTTCTTCTAATTCTTTTTGAAAATACATTCCTGCAAGTGGATTATCTGATTTTAAATCATTCGGTGTTACATTTACAAGAAGTGCACTATTAGCATTTTCCTCATCTCTTGCAAACTTACTCATTCCATTAGTAACAATTGTGTTTGGTTCACTAGAAGAAGCAATTACTTTTCCTCCTGGGCACATACAAAAAGTATAACATGAATGATTTTCTCCATGATAGGCCAGCTTATATTCGGCAGGTGGAAGTTTTAATTTTGTTTTTGTACCATATTGAGCTTTATTTATCATTTCTTGCTTATGTTCTATTCTAACACCAACGGAAAAGTTTTTTTGCTCAATATTTACTTTCTTTTTATACAATGTTTTAAACATATCCCTTGAGCTGTGTCCAATTGCTAGTATTAAAGCATCTGTTTCTAAGGTTATAGCTTGTCCATCTTTTACACAAAATAATTTTGTAATTTTATTATTTTTAACTTCAAAATCTATTGCTTTTGTGTTAAATAGAAACTTTCCACCTTTATCTAATATATGATTTCTTATATTTGCAACAATTTTTAATAAATTATCTGTACCAATATGTGGCTTATTAATATAAGCAATTTCACTTGGTGCTCCATATTTTATAAATTCATCAATTACTTTTTTACAAAGTGGAGTATGTAAATTAGTAGTTAACTTTCCATCTGAAAAAGTTCCTGCTCCACCTTCTCCAAATTGAACATTTGAATTTACATTAAGAATACCATCTTTTAAAAACAAGTCAACATCTTTTACTCTATTTTCTACTGTTTTCCCCTGTTCTACTATAATTGGCTTAATTCCATTATCTATTAAGGTTAATGCACAAAAAAGACCTGCAGGACCTGCTCCAATTATAATTGGTGAGCTATTACTCTTTCTTAATATTTTTATTGGTTCTTTAGATACATCATCTTCAGAAAGAATTATTGCATTCTTATTGTTTGAAAATTGTTTTTTGTTAATAGGTCCTACAATTTCTAATATTACTGAATAATTATAAAAAATATCTTCTTTATTTCTGGCATCAATTGACTTCTTTAAAATTTTCCAATTTTTTACTAAATTAAAATCTATTTTGTTTTTTGCACAAGCATTTTTTATAATATTTACATCTTCTAAATCTTGTCTTATTTTTAAATTATCAATTTTTAATTTAATCATTTTACATACACTTTCTAGTTAAAGAATTTTACTTTTGGTTTGTAATTTTAGCCTTTAATTTTGGTATAAACTTTTCAGTAAATTTGTATTCATCTCTATCTTTTATATATAATAATCCTAAAAAAGAAAATACAACAGCACCAATAAAGTTAACAAATAAATCTTTCATAGTATCTCTAAGGCCAATATCCAAATAACCATCTACAATACTTAGCTCTTTGCTTTGACCATCTTCTATATAATAAATAGTTGTTCCAACAATATGATCAATTACAACGGGTTTGTTTTCTCCGTCAGGATTTAATGTAACAGAAGATATTTCATGTACAATTCTATCTTTCTGCATATCTGTTTTAAATGTAATATCCATCCCAAATTCAAAAAATTCCCATAAAACGCCTATTGTCATTGAAAAACAAAAAGCTACTAAAGCTACAAAAGCAGGAGTCATTTTTGTGTGAAACTTTTCAGATCTATTTAAAATATCGATTAGAGAAAAGCCAATTGCAGCACATAAAAATCCATTAATCGTATGTAAAATAGTATCCCAGCTCTTGAAAATCCCATAAAAATTTTGAACTTCACCTAATATCTCTGCTGAAAATATAAATAATAATATTATTGTTTCTAGTGCATTTGGTAATGCAATATTTAATTTTTTATCAATTATTGTAGGTATTGTAAATAATACTAATGTTAAAACACATAAAAATACATTTTCATAATTACCTCTAAATAATTGTGTTATTAAAGTTAATAAAACTAAAAATCTAAGCACTACATAAACTGTTATATCTCTTTTTCTATACTTGCTATTTGTATAAATTTTCATAAAACACTCTCCATTTTTGGCATATTATATAATATTTGTGAATATTTGTCTATAGTTTGCCCAAGAGGGAGATTCCTTTTTGGGCAAACTATCCAAGTGCTACATCTAATAACATCATGAGTGCAAAGCCTATTGAAACTCCAATTGTAACTAAATTAGATTTTTTTCCTCCTTGTGCTTCAGGTATTAATTCAGATACAACTACATGTATCATTGCACCTGCTGCAAATGATAATAAGTATGGAAGTATTGGTACAACTATATTCGTTAATAATATGGTAATAAAAGCTGCTATTGGCTCTACTATTCCAGATAGAGTTCCACTTGTAAATGCTTTTAATTTACTTTTTCCTTCACTTAAAAGTGGCATAGATATAATAGCTCCTTCTGGAATGTTTTGTATTGCAATTCCAATTGAAAGAGCAAAAGCTTCTAATAAAGATATTCCTGCATTTTGACTTAAAAGTCCAGCAAATGCAACTCCTACTGCCATTCCTTCTGGTATATTATGTAGTGTTACAGCTATTACAAGCATAGATGTACTTTTAATTTTATCTGTTATATTACTATTTTTATTGTTTTTTTGTTTATTTTCTATTTTATCTACAAAGTTATTTACAAGACATAAAGAAATAACTCCAATCATAAATCCTATTACTGCTGGTAGCCAAGCAATTTTTCCTTGTGTACTTGCCATATCTATAGATGGCATTAATAAAGACCATACAGATGCTGCAATCATAACTCCTGCTGCAAATCCTAATAATATTTTTTGTATAATTGGATTAATTTTATTTTTTAATAAAAATACTAAACTTGCACCGATTGTTGTTCCTAAAAAAGGAATTAATATTCCGATTAACACTTTGTATTCCTCCTTAATCCTCAGTATGTTATATAATATGTGCTTAACATAAAATAAGTGATTTAAGGAGTATAATTTCCAAGCCATGGTATTATTTAAATTTACCACTAAATAAGTGCAACCATAATATTTAAAGGTTGCACTCTTACTTTTATATGTTATATTTAATTACTCTTTGTTCTGCATTTTCTTCAATGCCAGTTGCTATAACAGTTACCATAACTGCATCATGAATTCTCTCGTCTACTATTGTTCCAAAAATAATGTTTGCTTCAGGATCTAAGAATTCTTTTATATAGTTAACCGCTGTACTAACTTCACTTAATCCTAAATCTACTCCACCAGTTACATTTACTATTAATCCTTTTGCACCTTTAACAGATGTAGATAGAAGCGGACTATCCATTGCAGATATTGCAGCATCTAATGCTCTTTGCTCTCCTTCTGCAACGCCAATTCCCATATGTGCTACTCCACTATCTTTCATAATTGTTTTAATATCAGCAAAGTCTATATTTATAAATCCTGGAATTGTTATTAAATCTGTAATTCCTTGAACACCTTTTTTAAGAACACCATCTGCTTCTTGGAATGCTTGTACCATTGTTGTTCCTTTTGGAACTGCTTTTAATAGATTATTGTTTTCAACAACGATTAGAGAATCAACATTGTTTCTCATTCTAGTAATTCCGCCTTCTGCATTGTCTTTTCTTCTTTTTCCTTCAAATAAGAATGGTTTAGTAACAATTCCTACAGTTAATATGCCCATTGATTTTGCAATTTCACATACTACGGGTGCTGCACCAGTTCCTGTTCCTCCACCCATACCTGCTGTAACAAAAACCATATCTGTTCCAGTTAGTGCTTTTTTTATGTTTTCTTCATCTTCTCTTGCTGCCATTTCACCAATAACAGGATTTGATCCTGCTCCTAAACCTTTTGTTGTATCTTTTCCAATATGCATTTGAATTGGTGCTTTAGAATGATTTAAAGCTTGTTCTTCTGTATTCATAGCAATAAATTGAACATTACGAATTTGTTCATCTATCATTCTATTTATTGCGTTATTTCCAGCTCCACCTACTCCGATTACTTTTATTTTTACTAGGTCATCATTATTTTCTTGATCTGTATATCTCATATTTTACATCCTTTCCTTGCTATGTTTCAATTTTGCTTTCTATATATTACTACTTTTTTTATTATTTATCAACATAAATTTTAATTATTTTTTAAATAGTTCTTTGATAATTTTAAAAATTTCATATTAGGTAAGTTATATACTAAAATTACTCTAAAGTTTAATGCATTATTTTTTATCATTATTTTACCTTCTTAGGGTATTATATTAACAAAATTAAAACTAGTCAATAGTAACTTTTAGTTGCAAATTATGTCAATTTGTAGTATAATAGTCGTTGTTTTGGAGATGAGATTATGGAATTTATTGATTTAACTAATATTAAGAATGTTACAGATTATAATAAACTAGAAGTTGCAGGAGAAATTATAAAAAAAGGTGGTCTTGTATTGTTTCCAACCGAAACAGTTTATGGACTTGGTGCAAATGGATTAGATGAAGAAGCGGTTAAAAAAATTTATAAAGCTAAAGGAAGAAGCTCAGATAATCCTTTAATTTTGCATATTTCAGATATTGAAATGCTAGGTCAAATTGCAAAAGATATTTCTGATATTGAATTTAAACTAATGAATGCTTTTTGGCCAGGTCCTTTCACAATTATTTTAAATAAAAAAGATATTGTTCCTTCTGTTGTATCTGGTGGACTAGATACAGTAGGAGTTCGTATGCCAGATAATGAAATTGCAAGGAATTTAATTAAATTTGCAGGTGTACCAGTTGCAGCTCCTAGTGCAAATATTTCTGGAAGACCAAGCGGTACTAATATTAAAGATATTTATCAAGAGCTTTCTGATAAAGTTGATTGCATAATTGATGGTGGAAGTACTAAAATCGGTGTAGAATCAACTGTTGTTAGGGTAATTGATGGTGTTGTTCATATTCTAAGACCTGGTAAAATAACAGTTGAGCAAATAACTGAAGTTGCAGGAACGCCTATTGTTGATAAACATGTTTTAGGAAAACTTGATGACGGTACAAAGGTTATGTCTCCTGGAATGAAATATAAACATTATGCACCTAAAACAAGATGTATTTTAGTTTATAATGAAAATTACGAAATATTGAAAGATAAAATAGATGAAACTATAGATAAATATTTAAGAGATAACAAAAAATTAGTTTTAATGTGTTTATCTGATAACGCAGATTATTTTAAAGATAAAAATGTTACAATTATTAATATGGGTAATTCTTTAGATGAAATATCTAAAAATATATTTACTGATTTAAGAAAAGCAGATAGCTTTAATGCAGATTTAATTATTATTCAAGGTGTTTCTACAAAAGGTTTAGGTTTAGCAATAATGAATAGGTTGCTTAGAGCTTGTAATTATAATATTATTAAATAAATAAAAGCCCTGGAATTAAACCAGAGCTTTTTATTATTAGTCTTCTATTTCAATGTATTTCTTGTTTTCAATTTCTTTCTTTTCTTCTTTCTTTGGAACTTCAATCTTTAATGTTCCGTTTCTGAAAGATGCTTTGATATCTTCTTGCTTTACATCTTCTCCTACATAGAAACTTCTTGAGCAAGAACCAATGTATCTTTCTTTTCTTACAAATTTTCCTTCTTCTTTTTCTTCATTGCTTGAATTTGCTGTAGCATGTACTGTTAAGTATCCATCTTCAATTTCAATTTTAATGTTTTCTTTTTCATATCCTGGTAAATCAATATCAATAATGTATTTGTCTTTCTTTTCTTTAATATCAGTCTTCATAATTCTACTTTCATCTTCTGAGAAAAATGGATCACTGAACATGTCTCCTAACAAATCAAAATCATTTCTTCTTTTTGGTATCATCATCATATTAATCTACTCCCTTTCTTAATTTATGTGACTTTACCTTCTTTGGTTTTCACATATTTCTTTTTACATATGTTATTATATCACTATTTTTAGCACTGTCAATACTAGAGTGCTAATTTTCACAAAAGTTTCATACTTCTCTTGAAAGGTAGACTTATCAATGCTTTTGAGTATTGCATTTTACATAAAATTATGATATACTGTATTTATTCCAGTTTGACTGGAAAATTTTTTATGGAGGTTCTACAAATGGCAAATGTAGACAGAAGTATCTACCAAACGCCTCTTACAGGGCGGTATGCCAGCAAGGAAATGAAGAATCTGTTTTCGGACGATGTTAAATTTTCTTACTGGCGTAAGCTCTGGGTGGCTTTGGCAGAAGCGGAACAAGCAACCGGCTTGGTCGACATCTCCGATGAGCAAATCGATGAGATGCGGGCCCACATCTACGACATCAATTATGATGTTGCAGAAGCACGAGAAAAGGAAGTTCGGCATGATGTGATGGCACATGTCTATGCTTATGGGCAGCAATGTCCTAAAGCTGCAGGCATTATCCATCTGGGAGCAACATCTTGCTATGTTACCGACAACACCGATATCCTCATTTATACAGATGCTCTCTGTTTGGTGAGGAAACGCCTTCTTGG
>CALXJR010000020.1 GCA_944388675.1 uncultured Clostridia bacterium | reverse complement strand
ACCACTTACAAGACTTTACTATGGTAGAAGGCTATAGTGCTTATTGGTGCTACAAAGATAACATGAAATTCATGAGAGAAATGATAATTTACATTTTAGGTAAATTGTTTGATGGAAATTTAAAAATACAAATTGGAGACCAATTAATAGACTTTGGTGGAGAATGGGAAGCGGTTTCATTTAGGGATTTATTATTAAGAGATTGCGGAATAGATATAGATAAATTTGATACTGCAGAAAGTTTACTTTCAGAGATAAAGAACAAAGGTATTAAATTAGAAGCAGACAATCTAGAGAATTTAGGAAGAGGAAACTTAATAGATGCATTATACAAAAAAGTAAGTAGACCTAAAATAATAAATCCTACATATTTAATTAAGCATCCAATAGATTTATCTCCACTTGCAAGAAGTAATGATGAAAATCCAGCAGTTACAGATAGATTCCAACTAGTTGTAAATGGACAAGAAATAATAAATGGTTACTCAGAGCTTGTAGATTGTGATGAGCAAGAAAGAAGATTAATTGAGCAAAGCAAATTAAAAGCAAATGGTGATGAAGAAGCAATGAGTATTGATAATGAATATATAAGAGCAATGCAATATGGAATGCCACCAATTTCTGGTTGGGGATTAGGAATAGATAGATTCCTACAATTCTTAACTAATAGTGACAACATAAGAGATGTAGTATTATATCCATTAATGAGACCAAGAGGATCTGAAGAAGAATAAATATTAAAGGAATAGAGTAGTAGATAGAAATCTGCTACTCTTTATATAATTTGAGCAAAATGTAGGGAACAATTTACATAAATTGACATAAAACTGAAATTATAGTATAATATTGTTATAACCGTTTTACACACATGAGCGGCTTCCTTGTAAGGGAGCAAGAGGAGGTAAAAATGCTCATCGCAATCATTTCTTTTCTTGTCCTTAGGGTATTTATTACCCTGCCAATCTGCGAGTGGGCAGTGGTGAATGTCTCTGGCATTCGCTACCTGCTTGCACTGCTGATGTTCTGCGGTATTGGAATGCTGTTTGTACGGCATCCATATTTTCGCTTCATTGGCACTGCGGTTCTCGTGGGTAGCATTCTGATGTATGTAGGCACTTCTACAGTGCTTCCGTACTACGAGATGCTGGCTACCGTTCTGGCGGCTGTCCTGGCTGTTGCCATTGTTGTGGTGGCAAAGCGCTGGATGATTCCCGCTGTGCGGAGGGCAAACTTCGGCGCTGGCATGAAGATTATCCTCTACCTGGTGTAATACCCAGGTATACAAACTGCACGTCAAGAGTCAACAACTGTGGACTCGTGGCGTGCTTTCATTTTGCCTAAAAAGGACCGACCAAAATGGGCGAAAAATTTAGCCAAAAGCTTGTATTTTTGGGCTTTTTGTTATAAAATATTGTAGAAAATGTTTATTAAAAGTAGGTAGATGAGATTTGAATAAAAAATGGCAATTAAATGAAGTAAATGATGAACTCGCAGATAAAATTGCAAATGAATTTAATATAAGTAAAATAGTAGCAAGTATAATAGCAAATAAAGGATTAAAAGATAATAATGAAATAGAAGTATTTTTACATCCAAGAAGAGGAGATTTTCATGATCCATTTTTAATGCCTGATATGGATAAGGCGGTAGCAAGAATTATACAAGCAATTGATAATAAAGAAAAAGTAGCAATATATGGAGATTATGATGTAGACGGAATAACAAGCAGTACAGTTTTACATAGATTTTTAGAAGAAAGAGGATTACATACAGATATATACATTCCAAACAGATTAAATGAAGGCTATGGCTTAAATAAAAAAGAGATTGAAGCCATTGCAGAAACAAAGCATACATTAATTATCACAGTTGATTGTGGAATAACAGGTTATGATGAGATAGAATATGCAAAAACATTTGGCATAGATACAGTGGTAACAGACCACCACGAACCACCAGAAAAATTACCTGACGCAATTGCAGTTGTGGATTGCAAAAGGAAAGATAATAAATATCCATTTAATGGCCTAGCAGGAGTTGGAGTAGCTTTTAAATTAACACAGGCTTTAGCTATTAAATTAAATCTTCCAGAAGAGAGCTACTTAAAATATTTAGATATAGTATGTGTTGGAACAATATCAGACATAGTTCCATTAGTAGATGAAAATAGAACTATATCAAAATTAGGATTAAGATTAGTAAAACAAACAAGAAATATAGGACTTAAAGTTTTATTAGAAAGTATAGGATATAAGAAAATAGATTCTAATACAATTTCATTCGGTATTGCTCCAAGAATTAATGCATGTGGAAGAATGGGGCATGAAAAAGAAGCTTTAAAATTATTTTTAACTAATAATATTGAAGAAGCAAAACAAATAACACAAAAACTAAATGAATATAATCTTCAAAGGCAAGAAATAGAAAAAAGAATTTTTGATGAAGCTCAAGAATTAATGCAAAATCCAGAAGAACAAAAATTACCTTGCATAGTTCTAAGAAAAGAAAATTGGCATCATGGAGTAATTGGAATTGTATCTTCAAAAATTACAGACATGTATTTTAAACCAAGTATACTTATGTGTATAGAAGAAGGTAATATAGCAAAAGGCTCAGGTAGAAGTATACCAGGTTTTGATATACATGAAGCTTTAGAAAATTGTAAAGAAAATATCAAACAATTTGGCGGACATAGTATGGCTATTGGAATCACAATAGATAATGATAAATTTGACGATTTTAAAAAACAAATTGAAGAATATGCAGAAAGTAAACAAATATCAGAAATAGTTCCAGTATTAAACATTGATGAAAAAGTACAATTAAAAAATATAAATTTATCAGATATAAAAGATTTAGAACTACTTGAGCCATTTGGAGAAGCAAATAAACCTCCAATATTCCAAATAAATAACTTAAAAATAGAATCCATAAGAACTTTAACACAAGGAAAACATTTAAAATTAGATGTAAAAGAAGAAAATACAAGATTCTCAGCAATTGGCTTTAATTTAGGAAATTTAGCAAATGATTATAAAATTGGAGACAAAGTAAATATAGCAGGATTTTTAGAAATTAATTCTTTTAATGGAATGGACAGCATACAAATTAATATAAAGGATATAATGGAATCAATTTCGTAACCTTTAAATTTAAGATTAAATGGATAGTAAAACTTTATTTTAAAAGAAATGTCTGAAAATGAAGAAGGAAATATTATAGTGCAAAATAATAAAAAATATTTTAACATATGTCGTTATTGCTCAGAAAGAATTAAATATTAAGGTGGGATGAAATATGTCAGATGTAAAACCAGTAGAAATAGAAGATGTAATTAGTAAAATAAAAGAACACAGAAAAAAGATTAATACTAAATTAATAATGAAAGCTTATGATTATGCAAATGCAAAACATAAAGATCAAACAAGGCAATCAGGTGAGAAATATATAATTCATCCGTTGCATGTTGCATATACACTAGCTGAACTTGGTTTAGATGATAGTACAATTTGTGCTGCACTACTACATGATGTTGTAGAAGATACAGATGCTACTGATAATGACATAGAAAAAGAATTTGGCAAAGAAATTGCTGAAATGGTTGATGGAGTTACAAAATTAGGAAAAATTAATTATACGAGTGAGCAAGAGCAACAAGTAGAAAATTACAGAAAACTATTTTTAGCAATGGGAAAAGATATAAGAGTAATTCTTATAAAACTTGCAGATAGACTTCATAATATGAGAACTCTAAAATATTTAAATAGAGAAAAGCAAATAAGAATTGCAAGAGAGACAATGGATCTTTATGCTCCTCTTGCAAATAGGCTTGGTATCTATTCTTTAAAATGGGAACTAGAAGATTTATCTTTTAAATATTTATATCCAGAAGATTATAGAGAATTAGTTGAAGGAATAGATAAGAAAAGAGAAGAAAGACTAAAATTCATAGATCAAATAATGGAAGAAATCAGGGTTGCTCTAAAAAAACAAAAAATAGATGCTGAAATTACAGGAAGAGCAAAACATTTATATAGTATATATAGAAAAATGCAAAGAGATAATAAAACATTAGACCAAATTTATGATTTGTTTGCATTAAGAATTATAGTAAATTCAATAAAAGATTGTTATGCTGCATTAGGAGTTGTGCATGAATTATATAACCCAATGCCAGGAAGATTTAAAGATTATATATCAGTTCCAAAGCCAAATATGTATCAATCTTTACATACAACACTAATTGGACCAAAAGGAACACCTTTTGAAGTTCAAATTCGTACATGGGACATGCATAGAATTGCAGAATATGGTATAGCTGCACATTGGGCATATAAAGAAGCAAGCTTTATGAAAGGAAAAAAGCAAAATGTAGCAGTTACAGAAGATAAATTATCTTGGCTTAGAGAAACATTAGAGTGGCAAAAAGATATGCAAGATCCTCAAGAGTTTTTAAATACATTAAAAACAGAATTATTTGAAGATGAGGTATATGTATTTACTCCTAAGGGAAAAATACAAGTATTACCTAGAGGTTCTACACCAATAGATTTTGCATATAGCATACATGAGGAAATAGGAAATCATATGGTGGGCTGTAAAATAAACAGTAAGATGATGCCTATAGTAACAAAATTAAAAAATGGAGATATTGTAGAAATATTAACATCTGATAAATCTAAAGGACCTAGCAGAGATTGGCTTAAATTTATAAAAAGTAGTACAGCCAAAACTAGAATACAACAGTGGTTTAAGAGAACTGAAAGAACTCAGAATATAGCTAGAGGAAAAGAAATATTAGAAAAAGAAGTAAAGAAAATTGGAATGAATTACTCTGAACTATTTAAACCAGAATTCATAGAAGCTGCTTTAAATAGATATAAATTCAACAGTGTGGATGATATGTATGCAAGTGTTGGATTTGGAACAATTACTCCAAATAAAATTGTATCAAGAGTACTAGAAGAGTACAGAAAAGTAAATAAGGAAGCAAATATAGAAGAAAAGATAGAGGAACTTTCAAAAGAAAAACATCAGAATAAGCCATCTACAAGTGGTGTAATTGTAAAAGGAATAGACAATTGTTTAGTTAAGCTTTCTAAGTGCTGTAACCCTGTTCCGGGTGATGAAATAATAGGATATATTACAAAAGGTAGAGGAGTGTCTGTCCATAGAAAAGATTGTAAAAATGTTAAAGATTTATTAGCGCAGGAAAATAGAATGATAGATGTTTCTTGGTATACAGATAAACCTGCTTCATATAATGTAGATATTACATTATTTTCAAATGATAGAGACGGGTTACTAGCAGATATTATTGCAACAATGCAGAATCAAAAAATGCCACTTATATCAGTTACATCAAAAGTTACTAAAGAAAGAATAGTAATTACTGAGCTAACAATTGAAGTAAGTAATATTTCACAATTGAACAATGCAATAAAAGCATTAAGAAAAGTAGATAGTGTTTATGAGGTAAAGAGAAATAAATAATATAAAAGAGGTAAAACAAATGATTTTAAAAATACTAAAAGTTGAAACAACGTTGGGAAATCCTACTAATTGTTATATTGTAGAAGATGAAGAAACAAAAGAGGTAATGTGTGTAGACCCAGGTGGCCAAGCAGATAAAATTATAGAAATGATTGATATATTAAATGCTAAATTAAAATATATATATTTAACACATTGCCATGCAGACCACATTGGAGCTGTGATGGAACTAAAGAATAAAAAAGGTGGAAAAATACTAATTCATAGATATGATGCTGAAGGTTTAAATGATGAATCTATTAACTTAAGTCCATATATAGATATGGGAGATATTGAGCTTGAAGCGGATTCTAGAATAGATGATGGAGATTTAATTCATGTTGGAAATTTGGAATTTAAAGTAATACACACACCGGGTCATACAAAAGGTGGAACATCATTATATTGTGAAAAAGAAGGATTACTATTTTCAGGTGATACACTTTTTAGAGGAACATGGGGGAGGACAGACCTTCCAACAGGTTCAATAGATGATATTATGAATTCTATTATAAAGAAATTATTAATATTACCTGATGATACAATAGTATATCCAGGACATGGTAAGTCCACATTAATAAAAGAAGAAAAACCAATTTATTTGGAGTTGAGACCGAGAGAAGATTAGAAAAAGGGGGAAGATTTATGGCAAAAGTTGAACCAAGAACATTACCAGGTTTTATGGAATTATTACCAAATGAACAAATATTATTTGACCAAATGAAACAAACAATTGAAGATTCATATAAAACATTTGGATTTTTACCATTAGATACACCAATTATAGAATTATCTGAAGTATTACTTGCAAAAGCAGGTGGAGAAACAGAAAAACAAATATATAGATTTGAAAGAGGAGATACAGATTTATCTTTAAGATTTGATTTAACTGTTCCTCTTGCAAAATATGTAGCAAAAAACTATGGAAATTTATCATTTCCATTTAGAAGATATCAAATTGGAAAAGTATATAGAGGAGAGAAAGCTCAAAAAGGAAGATATAGAGAGTTTTATCAATGCGATATAGACATAATTGGAGATGAAACACTGGACATTATAAATGATGCAGAACTTCCATCAATTATTTATAATACTTTTAAGAAACTGGGATTTGATGATTTTACAATAAAAATAAACAATAGAAAAATATTAAACGGATTATATGAAAGTATAGGACAAAAAGATAATTCAGTTGAAATAATGAGAATAATAGATAAAATAGACAAGATTGGTGTACAAGCTGTGGAAGAAGAGCTTCAAAAATTAGGAATTACAGAAGATATAATAGATAAGATTATAAGCTTTATAAAAATAGATGGAACTTCTGATGAAAAAATAGATAAGCTAGAAGCGTTTGATATTGAAAATGAGGTTTATAAACAAGGAGTTAGTGAATTAAAAGATGTTGTTAAATATGTAAGAATGTTTGGAATTCCAGAAGAAAACTTTAAAGTAGATTTAACAATAGCAAGAGGACTGGATTATTATACAGGAACAGTATATGAAACATTTCTAAATGATTATAGAGAACTTGGAAGTGTATGCTCTGGTGGAAGGTATGAAAACCTAGCAGAAAATTACACAAACAAAAAACTACCAGGAGTAGGAATTTCAATAGGCCTTACAAGATTATTCTATAAATTAAATGAACTAAATTTAATAAAGGCAGATAAAAAGTCAATATCAGATATATTAATAATACCAATGACAGAAAATTTACAAGTTCCAATAAAACTTGCAACTGAATTAAGAAGATTAAAAGTAAATACAGAAATTTATTTAAATAATAAAAAGTTAAAAACAAAAATGAAGTATGCAAACAAATTAGAAATTCCATATGTTATTGTAATTGGAGATGATGAAATATCTTCTAGAAAAGTAAAAGTAAAGAATATGGAAAATGGAGAAGAAATACAGTGTGATATGGATGCAAACAAAATTAAAGAACTAATATAGGAACTTTCGCTCAAGAGGTATGGTCCTTCTTGGGCGAAAGTTTATTCTTTTAAGACTTCATCTAATACTTTTGCAAGATATTTCATACTTGCCATTGATTGCTCTAAAGTATTTCCTGTTGCTCCAACTTCTATAATACAGGCTGCTTTTCCTAAATGCTGGTTATATCTACTATTACTCATTAAAATTGGCCTAAATAACCCAGGGTATAATTCATTTGCTTTTTTTTGAACTTTTACAGCAAATTGTAGGTTTTGTTGCCAATTTGGATGTTCTAATCCACCACCATTTGTGCCAATTACAAACATTAATTGAGATACGACTTCATCTCCAATTTTAACAGATGGTGCATAAGTTGTGTCTGCTATTGCATCTCTATGTAAATCTATAATTATATCTGTTCCTGGATGAGTTAAAAGTAAGTTCTCAACTGTTGCCATGGATCTACCATATGAGCCAGAATAAGCGGGATAATCGTGATAAGTTTTATCATGTATTACATTATAACCATAAGAAAGTAATTGTTCAGATAAAGAATCTCCTACTCTTGCAACAGAATAGTTTAAATCAATTGTTCTAAAGTTACCACTTGCTTCATATTGATAATTTTCTGTTGGAGTATAACTTTCACATGTATGTGTATGAAAAATTATTATATCTTTTTTATTTATATCTAGGGTATCAACATTTAACATATCATCTGTTATAGTACAATCTGTACCGTTTTTTATTTCTACACCTTCAAAATCATTTGTATATTTATTAGGAACAATCGAGTCTAAAACCTCTGTTGTAACATTTGTTTCAGCATGCTCGATATCTTGTGTTTCATCAGATTGAGCAATAGTAACATTTTGAACTTCTTGAACATTTTCATTTTGAGGTTCTTCTTTTAATACTAAAGCACTAAATACAGGAAGCTCTGAACTTATCACAACATTTGAAGAATTTTTAAATGTTTTAGCAAAATTATTACTATTAGTTTTGTTTTCTTTGTTAAAATCTTTTATACCTGGAATAGTTTGATTTAATATTCTTTCAAAAGCATTAGGAGAGGTAGCTAAAGAATTGTTTGCTACCTC
Organism: uncultured Clostridia bacterium; assembly: GCA_944388675.1. Classification (GTDB taxonomy): domain Bacteria; phylum Bacillota; class Clostridia; order TANB77; family CAG-508; genus CAG-245. The sequence goes on along the minus strand of CALXJR010000020.1, from coordinate 9,686 downwards.
TGTACTAGAGTTTTGAACATTTACTGATTGAGTAAATGTATCCTTAGTAATTTTACTAATAATGCGAAAACTAAAAAAAAGAATTATACTTGCAACAATTAGTATTATCAAATATTTTATAATACTTCTTACATTAATAACTGCTACATTAAACATAATTTTTTCTCCTTTGTCCATAATAATATATATGCAAAAATTATATTTATATAACTAAATGTTTCTAGAGATACTTTTTTGTGTTTTAAAGATATGTCCCTAAAAACACCTAAAAGATGTTTTAATGAAACGTCCCCAAAAACACCCAAATTAAAAAAATATCTTGCAACAATTTTCTTTTTAATATATGATATTGATGTAAAATATAATAAAATATATAAACAAAGGAGTGAAAAATATGCTTGGGTTAAAATTAAATCTAGAGAATACTGGAATTGATGAAAAAGAGATACAAAAATATGCGAAAAAGGTTGCAGACATTCACAATAAATTGCATGAAAAAAAAGATGATGAAAATGAATTTTTAGGCTGGCTAGAATTACCAACGAAATACAATAAAAGAGAATTCAAAAAAATTAAAGAGAGTGCTAAAAAAATACAAAGTGATTCAGATGTATTATTAGTAATAGGAATAGGTGGTTCATATTTAGGAGCAAGGGCTGTTATAGAATCATTAACGAATACTTTTTATAATTTGCAAGATAAAGAAACAAGAAAAACACCACAAATTATATATGTTGGAAATAATTTAAGTCCAAATTATATGAATGATGTAATAGATTTAGTAAGTTCAAAGGATTTTTCGATAAATGTTATATCTAAATCTGGAACAACAACAGAGCCAGCTATTGCATTTAGAATTTTTAGAGAACTAATGGAATCAAAATACGGACTAGAAGAAGCAAGAAAAAGAATTTATGTTACAACAGATAAGAAAAAAGGAGCATTAAAAACTTTAGCACAAAAAGAAAAATATGAGACATTTGTAATTCCAGATAATGTAGGTGGTAGATATTCTGTTTTAACTGCAGTAGGATTACTTCCAATAGCAGTTGCTGGGATAGATATAGATAAATTAATGAAAGGCGCAAGGTTTGCACAAGATAAATATTGTGACCCAGAGCTAAAATATAATGAATGTTATCAATATGCAGTGGCAAGAAATATTTTGTATAAAAATGATAAAAATATAGAAATATTAGTAAACTATGAGCCTAAAATGCATTATATGACAGAATGGTGGAAACAGTTATTTGGTGAAAGTGAAGGAAAGAAAAATAAAGGAATATATCCTTCTGGAGCTGACTTTACAACAGATTTACACTCACTTGGACAATATATACAAGAGGGTAGAAGAAATTTGTTTGAAACAGTAATAAGAATAGAAAAGCCAGAGTCAAATATTTCAATAAATATAGATGAAGATGATTTAGATGGACTAAATTATTTAGTTGGCAAATCTTTAGATTTTGTAAATAAAAAGGCAATGGAAGGAACAATTCAAGCTCATAAAGATGGAGATGTTCCAAATATATTAATAACAATGGATGAATTACTTCCTGAAACTTTGGGACAATTAATATATTTCTTCGAACTTGCATGTGCTATGTCTGGTTCAATTTTAGGAGTAAATCCATTTGACCAACCAGGTGTTGAAAAATATAAAAAGAATATGTTTAGATTATTAGGCAAACCATCTAAATAAATAAAAACTATTGACATAATTAAATAAAAGTTGTAATATATTAATATGTAAATATTAAAAGCAATGAGACAAAGTAAAATAAAGGTTACCACACCAGAGAATATTAGTCACAGGCTGAGAGCTAATAGTGGAAAACATATTTGAAAAACTACCTCACAGCTTAAAAACTGGCAGTAATGCTTGCTTTAAATTTAAATTAAGTTAAAAATTAGGATGGAACCGTGTAATATAAAATTGCACTCCTAAATGCATTGTTTGCATTTAGGAGTTTTTTAGTCTCTAAATGCTAACATAAAAATTTTTAGATAATTTATAAATTAAATTATCAGAAGGGAAGGGTATTATGATTGAAGTAGAACTTAAAGATGGAAGCAAAAAACAAGTAGAAAAAGGACAATCAGTTTTAGATGTTGCTAAAAGTATTAGTGAAGGATTAGCTAGAGTTGCTTTAGCAGGAAAGGTTGATGGAAAGGTTGTAGATTTAAGATATAATTTAGAAAAAGATTGTAAATTAGAAATATTAACTTTTGATGATGAAGATGGAAAAAAGGCTTATTGGCATACAACTTCTCATATTATGGCACAAGCAATTAAAAGATTATATAAAAATGTAAAACTTGCTATAGGACCTGCAATTGATGCTGGATTCTATTATGATTTTGATACAGATTACAGATTTTCAGAGGCAGATTTTGAAAAAATAGAAGCTGAAATGAAAAAAATAATAAAAGAAGATTTGCCAATTGAAAGATTTGAACTCCCAAGAGAAGAAGCAATTAAGTTAATGAAAGATGCAGGGGAAGATTATAAGGTAGAATTAATTGAAGATTTACCAGAAGGTGAAGTAATATCATTCTACAAACAAGGTGAATTTACAGATCTATGTGCAGGTCCACACCTAATGAGCACTGGAAAAGTAAAATGTGTAAAAATATTATCAACATCTGGTGCATATTGGAGAGGCGACGAAAAGAATAAAATGCTTCAAAGAATTTATGGTATTTCATATCCTAAGGCAAGTATGCTTGAAGATTATTTGAAGATGTTAGAAGAGGCAAAGAAAAGAGATCATAAAAAATTAGGAAAAGAATTAGGAATATTTATGATTGCACCAGAAGGACCAGGATTCCCATTTTTCTTACCAAAGGGAATGGTATTAAGAAATGTATTGGAAGATTTCTGGAGAAAAATCCACAGAGAAAATGGATATGTAGAAATAAAAACTCCAATGATATTAAATGAAGAATTATGGCACAGATCTGGACACTGGGATCATTATAAAGATAATATGTATACAACTAAAATTGATAATGTGGATTATGGTATAAAACCAATGAACTGCCCAGGAGGAATGCTTGTATATAAGAGTGAAATGCATTCTTATAGAGATTTACCAATTAGAGCAGGGGAACTTGGATTAGTGCATAGACATGAAAAGTCTGGAGAACTTAATGGCTTGTTTAGAGTAAGATGTTTTACACAAGATGATGCACATATATTTTGTACACCAGAGCAAATTGAACCAGAAATATCAAACTTAATGAAATTAATAGATAAAGTATATAGTGATGTATTTGGATTTGAATACACAGTAGAGCTATCTACAAGACCAGATGATTCTATGGGAACAGACGAGCAATGGGAGCTTGCAGAAAGCACATTAAAGAAAGTTTTAAAAGATTTAAATATACCATATGAATTAAATGAGGGAGATGGAGCATTCTATGGACCAAAGATAGACTTCCACATTAAAGATTCTTTAGGAAGACAGTGGCAATGTGGTACAATACAATTAGACTTCCAAATGCCAGAGAGATTTGATTTAACTTATATAGGGGAAGATGGTGAGAAACATAGACCGGTAATGCTTCATAGAGTTATATTTGGTAGTGTAGAAAGATTTATAGGAATATTAATTGAAAACTATGCAGGAGCATTCCCAACATGGCTAGCTCCAGTACAAGCTAAAATATTGCCAATTTCTGATAAACATTTAGAATATGCAAAAAAAGTAAGCAAAGAATTGGAGTCAAAAGGAATAAGAACAGAAATAGATGAAAGAGCTGAAAAAATTGGCTACAAAATCCGTGAAGCTCAACTTCAAAAAGTTCCATATATGTTAATTGTTGGAGACAAGGAAGAAGAAGAGGGTAAAGTAGGAGTACGTGATAGAAAACAAGGTGATATAGGAGCTATGTCTATCGAAGAATTTGAAAATAAAGTTCAAGAAGAAGTAAGAACATTTGCAAAATAGGCTTTTATAAAAAGTTTAATAAAAATCGTAGCGAAAAATAAAGTGTGTAAGTTAATGAAACTTATACACTTTTCTAAATCAATTATAAAAATAGATACTAACTTATTAAAGTTAGTATCTATTTTTGTTAGTTTTCTTTATCTTTTTTATTTGATTTTTCTTTCTTTTCTTTTTTAGCTTTTTTTTCTTCTTTATCTTTTTTATCTTCTGTAGATTCTATAACTGTACTTTCCTTAGCTACTACATTATCTTTCTTTTTAGGAATTGGACGAAATATTGAATATGTTATTATTCCTAAACCAAATAAAGAAACAAATAATGCAACAAGAATTCCTAAAATAGGTATTTGCTCTAATAACCAGATAATTACAACTAGTATAAGTGTAAATATAAGAGTTAAAACTTTTGATTCTTTGCCCATTTTCTTACATATTATTTTTGCAAGAGGTATTGATAAAATTATTGATGATATGCTTATTATAAATATGTAAGTGAATAATAATGCTAAAGCAGGAATAATTCCGACTACTGTGCAGAATAATATGAAGCAAATAACTGGAACTAATATTAATGTTAAAGCTCCACACCCTAATGTTGCAGCTGCTTTATTTTCTAAGATACTGTACATTTTATTTGTAAACTTAGGTGTAGCAAATACAACAATTAATACTATAATAAGAGCTACTACAAGTACTTGCAAAAGTTCTTGTAAATAATTTTGAATCACTTTACCAGGTTCTTTTGAGTTGCTAGAAACTGCTTCTTCGTAATTTATAGAACCATTAACAATAGATTCTGGTATAGATTCAGAAGATGCTGAATAGTTTAAATCTCCTTCAATTAAAGTATAGCTCTCATTTATTTGAATTGTATTAAATGATAAATTTGCATTTCTTCTAATATAACCACTTAAATTTAAAGAAGATGTATTTGCATGTATATCTCTTACAATATATGCGCTAGTTTCTAAAGTTAAATTATTTGAAACAGAATATACATCATAAATAGTTCCTGCTAGAGTAATTTCATTTGCACAAGCAAATAAATCACTGTAGATATATCCATTTGATCCAATTTCTAATTTGTTTGCCAAAACAAAAACATTACCATCAACATTGTGGTTTATTGTAACTTCATTTGCAACAATAAAAACATTACCAGATATAGGATAATCTATTGTAATAGAATCTCCTGCAAAGAATAGATCTTCTTTCCTAGTTGTTGAAATAAGCTGAACAGGTGTTTCGGAAGATTGGTCGTCTGTTGTTGCTTCTGTAGAAGTTTCAGTATTTGCTACTGTATTGGAATCTTCAGTTGTAACATTCTCCTCTGCATATGAAAATGTTGTTAATAAAGTAGCTATAATTACAAGTGCTACTAAAAGTTTAACTTTAATGTTTTTTAAAACTTTCATGATTTTCTCCTTTCGTAAAAATATACAAAATAAATATATAGTTAAAACTAAAAAAAGTCAACTGATTTCACAAAATGATTACATTATAAATATTTATTATATTTATAAAATTTGCAATATTGCTGTAATTTACAAGAATCACATTTAGGCTTTTGAGATGTACAAACATTTCTACCATGCCAAATAAAAATGTGATTAACATCTTTATAATATTCTTTGGGAATTACTTTTAATAAATCTTGTTCTATTTTCTCTGGTTCAGATTCCTTAGAAAAGCCAAGTCTATTTGCGATTCTTTTACAGTGAGTATCTACTGCGATGCCTTGAGGAGAATTAAATGCCTCTAACATGATTACATTTGCACTTTTTCTACCAACACCAGGCAAACTCATTAAATCTTTCATATTATTTGGAACAATACCGTCATATTTTTCGACTAAAATTTCTGCTGTCTTTTTTAAATTTTTTGCCTTAGTCTTATAAAATCCACAAGGGTGAATAAGTTCTTCTAATAATTTAATATCCATATTTGCAAAATCCTGAGGAGTAGAATATTTATTAAAGATGTTTGGAGTAGTTTTATTAACTCTTTCATCAGTACATTGAGCAGATAATACAACACTAACAAGCATTTCAAAAGGAGTAGAAAAATCTAAGCTACATTTTGCATCAGGATACATTTCTTTTAGAGTTTCTACAATTTTAACTGCGTCTTTTTTATTCATATTTAACAACCCTTTCTCAACAATTTGAATATATTATACAACAAAATATTTATATGTAAAAGAATAAAATTAATTTTCACATTTATGTAAAATGATTAATATTATAATATAAAAGAGGAGGTAATATATGTTTGAAGCTTTAAAGAAAACCATAGGTTTATGTTTAATTGGCATAGGAACAGGAATACTTTTAGTATTGTTACTTCCTAGTACAGGATGGCTATTTTTAATAGGATGTGCTTTGTTTGTATTAGGCATAGCATGGCTATTTTGTAACAAATAATATCTAAACAGAAAGGATATGATTGATATGAAAATAGTAGTAAAAAGAGTACCAAAATTTTTAAGAGGATTTGTAAAATTAATATTTGGAATAAAAGATGATAAATAAATACATAAAACAAAAAAATAAAATAGGGGAATCCCTATTTTTTCTATATAAAAATATGCAAGAATTAGATTTTATTATAAGAAAAAATTTATAACAAAATCTAATTCTTGCATTAATAATATAATGTAAATTAAGCTCTTTTAACTTTTCCAGAACGTAGACATTTTGAACAAACTTGAATTGTTTTTGTTTCTCCGTTAACAATAGCTTTTACACTTCTTAAATTAGGTTTCCATGTTCTTGTAGATCTTCTACTAACATGAGAACGAGCTATACTAATTTTATTTCCATGTGATACTGATTTCTCACAAATTGCGCATTTTGCCATATTTTCGCACCTCCTATTGATTTAACTAAAAACGACTATTAAATATCATAACATAAAAGTAATAAAAAAACAATACTTTTTAGCAAAATTTTTGTTCACATTTTTGTATTTTAATGTCTTTGCTATTTAGTAGTTTTTCTGCGACTGATAAGAAATTACATTCTGTATCTGTTAAATAAATATCGTAATTACCAAGTTTATTAGATTCATTAAAAAGTTGTTTATTTAAAATTAATTTTAAATTATTGGCAATAACTGTACCTGTATTAATGATTTCTGCATTTGGCTTTAAATTTTCTTTAAATAATTTTGTAAATAGAGGATAATGAGTACATCCAAGTATAAGTGCATCTACATCATAAAGTCCTTTCATATATTCTTTTACTGCAAGTTTAGCAATATCATTATCTATCCAACCTTCTTCTGCCATAGAAGCAAGTAAAGGACAAGGTCTATTTATAATTTCTAAATTCGGCCTTAGTTTAAGTAAATTATTTGCCCAAGCATTACTTCTAATTGTACCTGCAGTTGCAACTATTCCTATTGTATGTAAATTTTTGTTATTAGCAATATATTTTACAGTAGGTTCAATTATTCCAATAATAGGCACATTATATAAATTTTTAACAGTGTCTAAAGCTTGACTTGTAGCAGTACCACAAGCAATAATAATAGCTTTTACATTCTTACTTAATAGAAATTCTATACCTTGTTTAGTAAGATTTATAATACTTTCTTTAGATTTACTTCCATAAGGAAAACTTTTAGTATCTCCTAAATAAACTATATTTTCATTTGGAAGATATTTTTTTATTTCTTTGAAAACAGTTAATCCTCCAACTCCAGAATCAAACATTCCAATCGGTCTTGTGTCCATAAAAATTACATTCCTTTCTATTAAAGTGTATTTATAAAGTGTATTTAGTAGCGAAAGACATTATACTTCAAAGTAACAAAAATAGCAACTTTTATTTTATCACAAAAAAATAAAAGAAACATAATATATATAAAGCATATTTGCTAATTATATAGAAAGGGAGAATTTATTATGGAATATGATAAAAATATTTGTCCAGTAGTAAATGTAGATGGAGTGATTGAAAGAGGAAAACAATATGATTTAGATATAACTCTTCCAGAAGATAATAGAAATGTTATTTATGGTATAGTTAGAGATTGTTATAAAGATCCAATATGCGATGCAGTAGTAAAACTAATAGAAGTTGAATGTAAATTAGGTAAAGATATAAGAAAACCTGTTTCACACACATTTACAGATGAAAATGGGGAGTTTGTATTTGGCCCATTATGTGCTAACAGATTATATGAAGTAGAAATATGGGTTAATAATGTAAAACATGCAAAAATTTGTACTGAATGTAAAAGAAATGGGGATTGTTTAAAAGGTGTTGAAATAGATTGTAAAGATGAATGTTGCAAACCAGTGAAACCATGCAAACCAGATAAACCAAGAGATGAAGATGAGAAAGAAGATTAAAGCAATATTAAAGATATCATGCTTTTTATAATAGATAAATAGAAGAAAGGAGAATATACTATGCTAAAAGCAGTATATTCTCTGTCATTTAATTATTACATTAGTCCCATTTTCTTAACAAATTGTCTACCTTTTTTCATCATCTTTCTTGTATCTTTTTTTGTTATCATTTCATTGTACATAACTGTAGCTCCAATTGTTAACATTCCTCCAATTAACATTCCTTCAACAAATTTCATAAAATACCTCCTTATAATATAATTTAAAAATATTATGTCTTTTTTTTACCTTTTATATACAGCATATAATATGAATAAATTTCATATATACATATAAAAAATAAAAAAATACCAAAAAACTTTCTTAATGTTTCAACATTCATTTTACCAGAAACAACTGAACCTAAAATAGCTCCGACAACACCACAAATACAAAAAGGTATAGCATTTTTAAAGTTAATATTTTTGTTTTTTATATTTATAATTATACTAACAATAGCTGAAGGTATAAAACAAATTAAATTTGTTGCTTGTGCTATATGTTGGTCAAAATTTAAAAATAGTGTTAAAAGTAAAATGAGAACAGAACTCCCACCAAGACCTAAACCTGTACAAATACCGGCAATTCCACCTATAAATATTTCCAAATACCTCACCTTTTTAATTAAAAGAATATTATTCTAATACTAGAATACAATAAAAATATAATAAATAAAATTTTTAAATATTTATTTTTTAAAATATTTAAAAGCCTAGAGCCAATCAAACTTCCAACAGTTCCGCCAATTGCACAGAGAATACCAACCTTCCAATTTATATAATTATCATGCCAATAGAAAAGAGAAGTAGTAAGTACCATTGGGAGAATACAAAAAATTGCAGTTGCTCTGGCTTCTTTTTCATTAGATGGCTTAAATATATACATATATGTTGGAATTAATAAAAGTCCTCCACCAGACGCAAACATCCCGCTAATAAAGCCAACTATAAGTCCTATAATAATTTTTTTTAACATATATTTACATTCCTTTAGATTAGTATGTAAAAAAAAAGAAATTATATTCAAAAAAAAATCAATAAAAAATTTAAAAAAATTTAAAAAAACTATTGATTTTTATAAAAACTTATATTAAAATTTAATCGAAGTGGTAAGAAGTGGTACAAAGTGGTAAAAAAGTGTAAGAAGAGGTGAAGAAAGTGTTAATAGGCGAATATAGCCATTCTCTAGATGCTAAAGGCAGATTAATAATGCCAGCAAAATTAAGAGAAGATATGGGAGAAAAATTTATAGTAACTAAAGGATTAGATGGTTGCTTATTTGGATTTTCTATGTCAGAATGGGAAAAATTCGAGGACAAGCTAAAAACACTACCAA
>CALXJR010000019.1 GCA_944388675.1 uncultured Clostridia bacterium | reverse complement strand
GGAGAAATAATAATAAAACACATAAACAATATATTAGAAAATGCTATATTAAAATTAAAAAACATTAAATTAAAAATGCAAAGGTTTGAAGAACTAGATAAGTTTACAGCTGTAATTGAAAATGACATTGAAAGTTATAGCTTTATAAAACAAAACTTAAATGATTGGGATAAATGTGTAAAATTTATTCAAGAATTTAAGAATAAAACATGGTCTAGAGATAAAAAGGTAACTAATACTTTAAAAGATGAGGCAAAAAGCATAAGAGATAATGTAAAAGATGAATTAAAAAAAGTAAAATTATTTATGGATTCTACATCTGAAGAAGCAATACAAGACATAGATTTTATATATAAAATTTTAACTAAACTAAAGAACTTAATTATTGAATTTTCAAACAATTTTTATGCTAAAAAAAGAGAAAGAAACATAATGGATTTTAACGATATGGAGCACTTAGCACTAAATATTTTAGTAAAAAAAGATGAAAATGGTAATTTAGTAAAAACAGATGTAGCAAAAAATTATGAAAAAAGGTTTGAAGAAATAGCAATTGATGAATATCAAGATAGTAACCTAGTGCAAGAATATATATTAACAAGTGTTTCAAGAGGAAACAACATCTTTATGGTAGGAGATGTAAAACAAAGTATTTATAGATTTAGACAGGCAAGGCCACAATTATTTTTAGATAAATATAGTAAATATAAATTAGATCCTGAAGAAGGACAAGATAGAAAGATACAGTTATTTAAAAATTTTAGAAGTAGAGAAAATATTCTGGATTTTACAAATTTAGTATTTAAAAACATAATGAGTAAAGAAATAGGAGATATTGATTACACAGAAGAAGAATACTTAAATCTTGGAGCAAGTTTTGAGAATATAGAAAATCAAAATTTATTAACAGAAATAAATATTATAGATGTAGAAGAAACAGAAGATGATATCTGGAAAAGTGATGAACAAGAAGATGAAGACGAAGAAGATGATGATAGCAAAGATAATTTGCAAGACGAAAGAATAGAAGATGTAGTATTAGAGGCAAAATTTGTAGCAAGAAAAATAAAAAATTTAATAGACAACAAATACCAAATATATGATAGAAAAAAAGGTATAAGAGATATTAAATATAAAGATATTTGTATATTATTAAGAAGTGTTACAAATGTTGCAGGAATATATGAAAAAGAAATTTCAGAGCTTGGCTTTCCAGTATATAGTGATAGTTCAGGTGAATATCTACAATCAATAGAAATAGAAACAATAATGTCACTTTTAAGAATAATAAATAATCCACTTCAAGACATTCCTCTAGTTACAGTAATGCGTTCACCAATTGGAAACTTTACAGATAATGAACTTATAGAAATAAGAATGAATGATAGAAATTCTAACTTTTATAATGCACTTATAAAAACGGATACACCAAAAGTACATAGATTTTTAAACTTGCTAGAAGAACTAAGAGAAGATTCACAATACATGGCTCTTGATGAATGGATTTGGAATATATATACTAAAACAGGTTATATGGATTATGTGAGTTTAATGCCAAACGGAAATTTAAGAGTATCTAATTTAAGAATGTTATTTGAAAGAGCAAAACAATATGAATCTGCAAGTTTTAAAGGATTATTTAATTTTATAAACTTTATAGACAAAATAAAATTTAATAGTGAGGATTTAACATCTGCAAAAATAATAGGTGAAAATGAAGATGTTATAAGAATTATGAGTATACACAAAAGTAAAGGACTAGAATTTCCAGTAGTAATACTTGCAGGAACTGGTAAACAATTTAATATGCAGGATTTAAACGGAGAAATTTTATTAGACCAAGACTTAGGCATAGGCCCACAATATATAGATTACAAAAGACATATAAAATTTAAAACACTTCCTAAAAGAGCTATATACATAAAATCAAAAAAAGAAGCTATATCAGAAGAAATGAGAGTTTTATATGTTGCATTAACAAGAGCAAAAGAAAAACTTATAATAGTAGGAAGACAAAAAAATGTAAATAAAAAAATGCAAGAAAAACAAACAACTTTAGAAACATATTCACAAGAAATAAATCCATTTATAGTACAGAAATGTAAAACTTATTTAGATTGGTTAGAATATGTTTATTTAAAAGAAGGAATAGAAAATACAAAAAATATATTTACACTAGATATTTATAAAAAAGAAGATTTACTTAAAAATTTAAATAAAGAAGAAAACGAAGAACAAGATATATATGAACTAATAAATGAAAAAGCAGAAAAAGTTAATAAAGAAGAAACAGAAAATATAGAAAAATTATTAGACTGGGAATATGAATATAAAGATTTAGCAGGAATTCCTACAAAAACATCTGTAACAAAAATTAAAGAAATTGCAAATGTAGAAGATATAAATGAAAACACTAGAAAAATAAACATAGATATTGAGGAAAATCCAAAATTAAGTGCATCTATTACAGAAAAGCCTAAATTTTTAAATGAGAATAAAGAAATAAAAATAACAAATGCACAAAAAGGAACATTAATGCATTTATGTATTCAAAAAATGGATGAAAGACAAGATTATGATTTACAAAAAATAGATGAATTAATAAATAATCTGCAAGAAAAAGGATTAATTACAGAAGTAGAAGCAAATAGTATAAACAAGCCAAAATTATTAGAATACACAAGGTCTGAGTTATGGTACACACTAAAAAATGCAAAAGAAATACATAAAGAAAAGCCATTTTATATTAATGTAAAAGCAAGCAGGCTTTATAATAACATTTCAGAAAAAGATGATGAAAATATATTGGTTCAAGGTGTAATAGATTTATATTTTATTACAAATGAGGACAAGCTAATTTTGATTGATTTTAAAACAGATTATGTATCAAATGAAGAAGAATTTGTAGAAAAATATAGAAATCAATTAGAATTATATAAAGAAGCATTAGAACAAGCTTTAAATAGGAAAGTAGAAAAAATGGGATTGTATAGCTTGTATTTAAATAAGACTTTGGAGGTGAAATAGTGAGAGTAGATAAATTTTTAAAAGTTTCAAGAATAATTAAAAGAAGAACAATTGCAAATGAAGCAGCAGATGTAGGAAGAATTATTGTAAATGGTAAAGTTGTAAAACCAAGTTATGAGGTTAAAGTAAATGATATTCTAGAAATAAAATTTGGAGATAAAATAGCAAAATATAAAATAATTGCTATACCAGAAAAACAAGGCAAAAATATGCCTCAAATGATAGAAGAAATATAGAAAGAAAAGGTGAGTAAAATGCGTGAAAAATATGATGTTTTAGTAGTTGGAATGGGACCTTCTGCAATATTTACAGCATATGAGTTAATTAATTTAAATGTAAACAAAAGAATTTTATTAATAGACCAAGGAAAAAAAGTAGAAAACAGATTCTGTCCTTTAGAACAAACAAAAGAATGTATAAAATGTAAACCTTTCTGCAATATTACCAGTGGATTTTCTGGTGCAGGAGCCTTTTCAGATGGAAAACTTTCTTTGTATAATAAAGAAGATGATGACATCTATGTAGGAGGCAATTTACAAAATTATATTGGTGTAGAAGCAACAAAAAATTTAATTGATTATACTGATAAAATTTATCTAAAATTTGGTGCAGATGAAAAGCTAGAAGGATTGGAATATAAATATGAAGTAGAAAAAATGCAGAAAAAATCAAAAGAAGTAGGTCTAAACTTAATAAGTATTCCAATAAGACATTTAGGAACAGAAAAAGCTCACGAATTATATAAAAGATTAGAAGACTATTTGACAGCACATAAAGTAGATATGATGTTTGAAACAATAGTTGAAGACTTAATTATAGAAGATAACAAAGTAAAAGGTGTAAAAATAAGACAAGCTAAATACAAACAATATGATAGAGATGAAGATATTGAAGAAGTATATGCAGATAATGTAGTTGTAGCAGTTGGAAGAAAAGGTGCAAACTGGCTTGTAGATATGTGTGATAAACATAAAATAAAAACCAAAACTGGAATTGTAGATATAGGTGTAAGATATGAGCTTCCAGATGAGATTATGAAAGATGTTAATAAATACATGTATGAAGGTAAATTTATAGGAAGACCTGCACCATTTAAAGATAAAGTAAGAACATTTTGCCAAAATCCAAGTGGATTTGTATCTGAAGAGGTGTATGATGAAGGAATTAGCTTAGTAAATGGGCATTCTTATAAAGAAAGAAAAAGTACAAATACAAACCTTGCAATACTTGTATCACATCACTTTACATATCCATTCCATAAACCTATAGATTATGGAAGAAATGTTGCAAAAAATGTAAATGAACTTGGAAATGGAAACATTTTAGTACAAAGATTAGGAGACATTTTAAAAGGAAAAAGAACGTGGGAAAAAGAGCTAAAAGAAAATAGTTTTGAGCCAACACTAAAATCTGCTGTTGCAGGAGATATAACTTTTGCAATTGGTTATAGAACAATGACAGATATTCTAGAATTTATAAAACTAGTAGATAAAGTAGTTCCAGGTTTTGCAAATAAAGATAACTTACTATATGCCCCAGAAATTAAATTTTATAGTAACCAAGTTGAAATAAATAATGATTTTGAAACAAGTGTAGAAGGATTGTATTCAATTGGAGATGGTGGAGGAATGACTCGTGGACTTATGATGGCATCATGTTCAGGTGTAGAAATGGCAAGAATTTTAGCAAAGAAATTTTTTGTTGAAAAGTAGAATTTAGAGTGATAAAATATAATAACTAACATTATATAAAAGGAGATTATAATGATTGAGTTAACAAAAGAGTATAAAGATAAAGGATTTTTCATAGTTTCTCCTATATTCTATAAAAAAAGAACATTTGTTAAATGTGGAAATCATAAAGACAATAATATATATTATTTTGAAATAGAAAACAATAACACTATAGAAATAAATGATGGAGAAATATTAGAATGGCTTTCAAAAAATTATAATTATAAATCAAGTTCAATAGTATATTAAATTAAAAGTATAAAAAGGAATGAAAAATGAATAACCCAATATCTTTAGAAGAATTTAAAGAAATAGTATATGAATATTTTAAGGAAAACAATTTCTTAAGAATGTTTTTATCTGATAGAGCAATAAAAAATAGGTTAGATAAAAATATAAAAAGTCTATCCCTTGAAGATAGAAATCAGAAAATGCTAGGCACATATGATATTTTACAAAAGAAAATTAATTTGTATTTAGGCAATAATGTAACAAAAGATGATTTAATATCTAATACAAATATTTCAACATTAGTACATGAAGCAGTACATGCTATTTTAAGAACTAAATATGGCACAGGGATGTTATATATAAAAAAAATAATTGATGAGAATTTGAAAAAGGTATTTAATACAAAGGAAGGATTTCCTGAAATAGGTAGAGGATTAAATGAAGGATTTACAAATTGGATTGTACAGCAAAGTGGATTAGATACAAATACATATATTAATCTTACAGAAATAATTTCAATAATTTATGCATGTATTGGTGCTGAAAAGATGATACCTTTTAAATCTTATAATTATAATAGAATATGTAAATCTTTACATATGTCTAGAGATTATGGGATGGAATTTATAAGGCAGGTAGATGAAATATATTTTGCAGAGGAAAAAATAAGAGATATTGGTGATGTTTTGCAATTTTTTGAAAAAACAGAAGATGCCATACAAAATGATAAAAAAGATGATTACGAAGAATTAGTTAAGCAGTTTGAAGATTTGCAACAATCATCAATTCTTAATGCGGTCTATACACCTGAAAGACAGCAAGAATTAGAACAACTTTTAAACAACAAAGATTTAGCGGAAAGTGATTTGGTAGCATCATTTATCAGTATGATTACTGATATGAAATATGAATTAGATCAAGATGATGAATCTGAAACTTTAAGAAAAAATTATTTAATTACTTCAATAATAGATAAATTATTGCAAAGTTTAATTAAAGATAGATTAGATGAACCTGAAACTATTGAAGAGTATGAAAAATTAATAGATGCTTTTGCTGGTATAAGAAATTTAATGGAAGAAAATGGTATAAGTAAAGAGCCTGAGGACTGGAAAGAAATTAGTGATAAGGTTGCAAGTAGAGCAAATGAAATGGCAAAAAAAATTTTAGCCTTAGTAGGCGAAGAGACAAAAGATGGAACAATAAGTAGTTATTATTTAGAGCAAGAACTAAAGAAAGTAATTACATTATATTCACTAGATGAAGATGAAACTACAATAGAAAATGGAATTTCAAGTTTTGTTAATGTAATTACAAAAAATGCTAATTCACCTCAAGAACAAAAGACTTTAATAAAATATGCTATAAGTAATGATTGTGTAGAAGACTTACCATATTTATCTATTAGAACCACAAAAAGCGGAAGAAGTATTATTTTAAAGGGCTCAATAATGATAGGAGCAATAGATGGTAAGAAGGACTTTGTTCAATATAAAAAATCATTTAGATTAGAAAAAGGTGAACAATATACAGATAAGGCTGATTGGACAATAGACATGGAAACAGATATAAAGAGCTTAGCTAGACAATTTGAAGAATTAAAAGAAAAGAAAATGCAAGAAGATCCAGATACACAAATATATATAATAGAGGGAATTGTAGCATTTCAGAATAAAAAAGGATTACAATTTTATGAGGTAACAGAAGGAAAAGATGCAGGAATTGTACCAGCACAGTTTACTACAGATACTTTTGTTAAATCTATGGTAGAAGATAGAAAGCCAAGAGTTGAAGAAAATTTACTTCCAGTAAAAGCAAAATACGGAATATTTACTAATGTAAGAAGAAAAATACACGCAATTAAAGATTTTATGGAATCAATAAAATCTGAAAAAGAAGATAAAGATGAAGATGTAGATAAAGGAATAATTATTACTGGAAGCGGTGATAAAAAGAAAGCAGATTTACAAGAAAGCTTAAGACAAAGTTATTTAAATAATAGAAGTAAAAATAAAAGTACACAGCCTAAAAATAATTTAGAAAATGCTAATATTGAAATTAATGATAGGGAAAATGAAGAAAGATAGGAGATAAGTAAAAAATGCCAGAATTTGTACACTTACATGTTCACAGTGAATTTAGTTTATTAGATGGAGCAAATAGAATAAAAGACCTGCCAGTTCGTGCAAAAGAACTTGGAATGAAAGCAATGGCAATAACAGACCATGGTGTTATGTTTGGAGTTATTGACTTTTATAAAGCATGCCTTGCAAATGGTATAAAGCCAATTATTGGGTGTGAGGTATATGTTGCACCAAGAAGCAGAAAAGATAAAGATCCAAATATAGATTCAAAATATAATCATTTAATATTACTTGCAAAAGATAATGATGGTTATAAAAATCTTACAAAACTTGTTTCAATAGGATATACAGAAGGATTTTATTATAAACCTAGAATAGATAAGGAAGTTCTTGAAAAATACCATGAAGGACTAGTATGTTGTAGTGCTTGTTTAGCAGGTGAAGTTCCATCTGCAATTTTAAGAGGAAACATAGAAGAGGCAGAAAAAACAGCCCTATGGTTTAAAAACTTATTTGGAGACGATTATTACTTAGAAATACAAAATAATGGTATAAAAGAACAAGTATTAGTAAACCAAAAACTTGTAGAAATGTCTAGAAAACTAAACATTCCACTAGTTGCAACAAATGATTCACATTACTTAAGAAAAGAAGATGCATATAACCATGAAATTCTGCTATGTATACAAACAGGTAAAAAGATTACAGATGAAGATAGAATGAGATTTGAAACAGATGAACTATACATAAAATCACCAGAAGAAATGGCAGATTACTTTTCTGGTGTACCAGATGCAATAGAAAATACTGTAAAAATCGCAGATAAGTGTAATGTTACATTTGAATTTGGCCATACAATACTTCCAAATTATGATGTACCAGAAGGTTTTGCAACACATTATGATTATTTAGAAGAACTTACTAATAATGGAATAAAAAAGAGATATGGAGAAAATCCTTCACAAGAAATAATAGACAGAAAAAATTATGAGCTAAGTGTAATAAAAAAGATGGGGTATGTTGATTACTTCTTAATAGTTTGGGATTATATTCACTATGCAAAAACACAAGGAATACCAGTAGGACCAGGAAGAGGCTCTGGTGCAGGCTCAATTGTTGCATATGCAATAGAAATTACTGATATAGACCCTATGAAATATGCATTACTTTTTGAAAGATTTTTAAATCCAGAAAGAGTAAGTATGCCAGATTTTGATGTTGACTTTTGTTACGAAAGAAGACAGGAAGTTATAGATTATGTTTCAGACAAATATGGTCATGACCATGTATCACAAATAATTACATTTGGAACAATGTCTGCAAGAATGGTAATTCGTGATGTTGGAAGAGTTTTAGATTTGCCATATGCTACAGCAGATAAACTTGCAAAAATGGTACCAAATGAATTACATATAACAATAAAAAAGGCGTTAGAGCAAAATAAAGAGCTAAAAGATGAGTATGAAAACAATCCAGAGACCAAAAAACTATTAGACATTGCAATGGCATTAGAAGGAATGCCAAGACAAGCATCAACACATGCTTGCGGAATAGTTATTACTAAAGAACCAGTTGTAAACTATGTTCCATTATATGTAAGAGATGGAATGATTTCAACCCAATATATAATGACAACTCTAGAAGAGCTAGGGTTATTAAAAATGGACTTTTTAGGTTTAAGAACACTTACAGTTATTCAAGATACAATAAATTTAGTAAAAGAAAATAGAGGAATAAAGGTAGAATTTGATAAAGACATGAATGACCCAAAAGTCTTTAAGCAATGGCAAGAGGGTAATACAGTTGGAATATTCCAATTTGAAAGTCAAGGTATGACAAACTTCATGAAAGAACTAAAACCAGATAGTCTAGAAGATATAATAGCAGGAGTTTCATTATACCGTCCAGGACCAATGGATCAAATACCAAGATATATTGCAAATAAGAAAGACCCAGAACATGCTGTATATACACATCCAGCTTTAAAGCCAATATTAAAAGTTACATATGGTTGTATGGTATATCAAGAGCAAGTAATGCAAATAGTAAGAGACTTAGCAGGTTATTCTCTTGGTCGTGCAGATATAGTACGTCGTGCTATGGGTAAGAAAAAATTAGATGTAATGGCAAAAGAAAGAGAAGTATTTATACATGGGCAAGTAGACGAAAATGGTAATGTAATAGTTCCAGGCTGTGTTAGAAATGGAATAGATGAAGAATCTGCTAATAAAATATTTGATGAAATGGCAGAGTTTGCAAAATATGCATTTAATAAATCTCATGCTGCTTGTTATGCAGTAGTAGCATATAGAACAGCATATTTAAAAGCATATTATCCAACAGAATTTATGGCTGCAATGCTTAACAGTTTTTTAGGAAATTTAGACAAAATTCCAGAATATATAGATGAATGTAGAAGACTAAAAATAGATATTTTAAAACCAGACATTAATAGAAGTTATACTAAATTTACAGTTGATAATGGAAAAATTAGATTTGGTATGGGGAGTATAAAAAATGTTGGACTTGGAGCATTAGATGCAATAGTAGAAAATAGAAAAGAGCACGGAGAATTTAAAAGTTTTACAGATTTTTGTGAAAGAATTGAAGGAGAAGCTGTTAATAAAAAGTGTGTGGAAAGTTTAATAAAAGCAGGAGCTTTTGACAGTTTTACAGAAACTAGAAGTACTTTAATGGCATCTTTTGAAGATATATTAGATACAATAAATGGCTCACACAAGAAAAACATTCAAGGACAAGTATCAATGTTTGATATGGGAGGAACCCCAGAAGAAACAGAAGATTTAGAAAAGTTAAAATACAAATATACAACTCTAAAGGAATATTCAGACCAAGAATTATTATCAATGGAAAAAGAAATGCTTGGTATATATATTTCAGGACATCCACTAGAGAAATATAGAGAACAAATTGCAAAACAGACAAATATAAATTCTTTAGAAATAAGGCAATCACAAGAAGTTTCAAATATGACAGAAGATGATGCATCAAGTATAGAGAATTTAGGAAGAGCAAGATTTTTACAAGATGGACAACCTGTAAAATATGCAGGAATAATTACCGGTATTAAGAAGAAATATACAAAGAACAATAAAATAATGGCATTTGTTACAGTTGAAGATTTATATGGAAGTGTAGAAATAATAGTATTTGAAAATTGTTATATGCAATGTGCAAATGAACTTATAGATGAAAATATAGTTTTAATAGATGGAAGACTAAGTATTAGAGAAGATGAAGAAACAAAAATAGTTGCAAGAGAAATAAAAAAATTAACAGAAGAAAAAAGACAATCCTTAAATATAAACATTACAAATCTATCAGAACCAGAAAAAGACAAATTAAGAGGAGCATTAAAATTCTTTACTGGTGATAAAAACAATATGCAAGTAGAAATAATAAATGGTGATAAAATATCGCCTGCCGGTGGATTATATGTTACAAAAGATATATTAGAAGAATTACAAGAACTAGTCGGAGTAGAAAATGCAAACATAGAATAATGAGGAAACACAAATGGATACAGATTTAAATAAATTAATAGCTAAAAATAAAATATTAGATTTAATAAATAAAGGAAGAGATAGAAGAATTAATTCTAAATTTGATTTTTCTAGAGAACTTTCGTATATTATAAGAAATAATGCTGATTCAAAAGAATATGTAGACCAATATTTTAGTGAAATTGAGAAATGTTTAAATTCAGATTCTTTAGATTTTATAAAAGCATTATTACAAAATAGATGGTATGATTTAATTAAAAAGCATATTGCAAGCATAATAAAAATATTACAAAGAGATAAAAATGAAAAAGGATTACCTGCTTTTTGTGAAAAGTATTTAGAACTATCTCCAGATAATGAAAAATTAGGCAATTTAACTGAAATAGTAAACATTGTAGAAAATTCTCCAGGTGATTTATTAAGTGTTTCACCAAAACTAAGAGGATATTCGGAAGAAACAGACAGATTATTAGAAGAAAAAATGCAAGAACATAGTTATGATTTAGCACAATATTTATTTTCTAGAGAAAGAAATGTATTATATTTTGGAGATTTAAAAGATACTATAGATGTAAATGGATATTCAAAATTTATAGAAAGAATTTTATTTGAAATAGGAAAACGTCAAGATAGTAAATTAAAAGATGTAGAACCTCTTAATCAAGGAGCTAGTGCAAAACCATTTGGCTTCAAAAATATGATTTTAAAAGTAGGATTACCTCCTAAAACATATAATATGCCAAATAGTAAATACTTTTTGCAGCCATTAATAAGAATTGAACTAAAAAGTAATAAAGGAAAATCATTTGCCTGTGTAGAAGTTACAAATAAAGTAGACACAAATCTTCCTAGAGAAGAAAAGACAAAAGAAAATTTATATCAGTTTTGGAAAAAAATTAGAGAAGAAGGAATAATTTGGACTGATGTTAGATGGGATAATGTTGGTAAATTGTTGCAAAGAAATATTCCTGTACATAATGGAGTAGAAATGTATTCAGATTCTAAAGCAACAGGGCTAGAAGATACTGACATTGGGGAACCATTAGAACCAGGAGCTTTGGTTGTTATAGACTTGGATCTTATTTATAAAGAAGATGATCAAAATATAATATGGCCATTAAATGGCTTTGGAAAAGAATTTGAAGAAAGATTTGAAAAAGAAAGACAACAAGAAATAGAAGAAGAACAAGATGAAAGGTAACTATTTGTTACAAATTCAAAAATTCACAAAATGTTCATTGAAGTAACTAGAAAAAAATGATAAAATAGTAACAAAGGAGAAGAGTAGGAGGTTTATAATGAAAAAATCTCTACTTAAAGATAGTATAAGAGAAATAAAAAACACCTATAAACGATTTATATCTTTAGTATTAATCGTTTTATTAGGTGTTGGTTTTTTTGCTGGGATTAGAGCTACAAGTCCTGATATGAAAGATACCATAGATAAATATTTTGATGAGCAAAATGTAATGGATGTACAAATAATGTCAACACTGGGACTAACAGAAGATGATGTAACAGCAATTGCAAATTTGGATGGTATTAATGAAGCAGTTGGTGCTTATAGTTTTGATGCTACTTTTAACAGTGGAGAAAATGAATATGTTGTAAAAATACAGTCAATTCCAGAAAAAGTAAATTTGCTTACACTTGTTGAAGGAAATTTACCTCAAAATAGTGATGAGTGTGTTGTAGAGCCTGCTCTTTTAACAAGTAGTTATTATAATATAGGAGATTATATAGAACTTTCACCAGAAGAAATTGATTTAACATCTACTGAAAATATAGATTTAGAAGAAAATTCTGAAGAAACAGAAAATAATGAAGATAATTCTAGTAGTTTAATAAATAATAAAGTTAAAATTGTAGGAACAGTTAAAACACCAGAATATATCTCTCGTTCTAGAGGTACCAGTAAATTAGGCTCTGGAAGTGTAGATTTTTATATGTATGTACCAAAAGAAAATATTAATATGGATGTATATACAGTAATTTATGCTACAATTGATGGAGCAAAAGATTTAAAAACATATGATGAAGAATATGATGATAAAGTTGAAGAAATAAAAGATAAAATTGAAGGAATATCAGAAGAAAGAAAGCAGATAAGATATGACCAGATAGTAGGAGAAGCAACAGATGAATTAAATAAAGCACAAGAAGAATATGATAAACAAAAACAAGAAGCAGATACAGAACTTGCAGATGCTCAAAAACAAATAGATGATGCAAAACAAGAGCTTGAATCAGGAAGACAAGAATTAGCTAATAATAGGACAAAAGCAAAAAATGAATTTGCAAATGCAGATAAACAAATTCAAGATGCAGAAACTAAAATCGCAAATTCAAAAACAGAATTAGAAAGTAGAAGACAAGAGGCAGACAGCAAAATCGCAAGTGCAAAAGAAAATTTACAAAATTTACAAACTGTAAAAACTCAATATGATGATTTGACATCACAAAAAGATGATTTAAATACTAAATTAGAGCAATTAGAAAAAACATTAGAAACATTAAAGCAAAACCCAGAAGAAAATGCAGATAAGATAAAAGAATTAGAGACTTCAAAAGCTACAATAGATGAAGGCTTAAAAAAAGTAAATGCTGGAATAACTACTATTGAAAAAACACTTCAAAGCCAAGGAATAGAAGCTAGTAACTTAGATTCTACAATAAATAGTATAAGTTCTCAAATAGCTTCTGCACAGCAAGAATTAACTGATGCTGAAAACCAAATTACATCTGCAGAACAAGAATTACAGTCTCAAAAGAATGAATTAGAAGCAACAAAGAAGAGCACCAACTCACAACTTGCATCTGCAGAAAGTAAACTTCAAGATGCAGAGACGCAAATAGTAGAAAATGAGCAAAAACTAGAAGATTCAAAAAAAGAAGCACAAGAAAAATTAGATGAAGCACAAGAAAAACTAAATGATGCTAGAACTCAAATTAGTAAAATAGAAAAACCTACATGGTATATATTAGATAGAAATTCTAACTATGGTTATGTTGAATATATTCAAGATACAGATAGAATAGATAATTTAGCAAAAGTTTTTCCAGTAGTATTTTTCTTAGTTGCAGCATTAATGAGTTTAACATCAATGACAAGAATGATAGAGGAAGAACGTGTTCAAATTGGAACTCTAAAGGCATTAGGATATAATAAATTACAGATTTCTATGAAATATATTATTTATGCTTTTCTTGCAACTATACTTGGTGGAATATTAGGAATGATAATAGGATTTAAACTAATTCCAAGTGTAATTACAATGATGTATCAAATGATGTATGAAATTCCAGACGCAGATTGTATTATTAGATTAGATATAGGTCTTGCAGGAATTATTTTTGCTATGATTGCAACACTTGGAGCTACTATTTATACATGTATAAAAGAATTAAAAGAAAAGCCAGCAACTTTAATGCTACCAAGAGCACCAAAGCCAGGAAAAAGAATTTTATTAGAACATATTCCTTTTATATGGAAAAGATTAAAATTTACAAACAAAGTTACAGCAAGAAATGTATTTAGATATAAGAAAAAAATGTTAATGACTGTAATAGGAGTCTGTGGTTGTACTTCATTAATTATAGCAGGATTCGGAATAAGGTCTGCAATAGGAAATATGATACCAAACCAATATGATGAATTATTTTTATATGATGGAACAGTTGAATTTCAAGATGATGTAACAACTACTCAAATTCAAGAAGAAAATGAAAAAGTAAAATCATTAGAAAAAATACAAGACACATTAGCATGTTATATGAATACTGTCGAGATAACAAATATAGAAAATGCTCAAACAATAAATCTAGTTGTAACAGACCAAATAGATAATTTAGATAATTTCATAAAATTAAGAGCGAGAACAAATAGAAAAGAAACATATAAGTTAAGCGATGATTCAGTGATATTATCTGAAAAAATAGCAACATTATTAGGAATAAAAGCAGGAGACAAAATAACAATTAAAAATACTGATGATATAGAAAAAGAGGTAACAGTAGGAGCAATTACAGAAAATTATATTTATCATTATATGTATATGTCATCAAACTTGTATAATACATTATATGGAGAAAACAGTTATAAACCAAATACAATATTAATAAAAGAAGTAGAAGATGTAACAGCAGATGATGAATCAAATATAGGAAAAACATTGTTGGAAAATAAAGATATTGTATCAGGTGTAACATTCTTATCTAGTACTAAAGATATATTTGCAGAAGTAATGGATAGAATGCAGCTTGTTGTTTATGTACTAATAATTGCAGCTGGACTTCTAGCATTTGCAGTATTATATAATTTATCAAATGTAAATATAAGTGAAAGAATAAGAGAACTTGCAACCATAAAAGTACTAGGATTTTATGATATGGAAGTATTTAACTATATTACAAAAGAAACCAGAATATTAACAGTATTAGGAATAATATTAGGATTATTTGGAGGATACTTCTTATCAATGTATGCAGTAAAAACTTGTGAACTTGATATGCTTATGTTTAATTATGACATAGGAATAATGTGTTTTGTATGGGGAGTTTTAATAACAATAGTATTTGCAGAGATTGTAAATATAGCTGTAAACCATACATTAAAGAAAATCAATATGGCAGATTCACTAAAAAGTGTAGATTAACATTTTGTATTAAAAAATTTATATATTTTTCAAATTTTAACGAAAGGAGAAATCCCAATGGCATATATAGAATTTAAAGATGTTGTAAAAGAATATACAGTTGGAGAAACTAAAATAAGAGCTTTAGATGGTGCAAATTTTGAGATAAACAAAGGTGAACTTGTAGTAATAGTTGGACCTAGTGGCGCTGGAAAAACAACAGCTCTAAATATATTAGGTGGAATGGATTCTAGCACATCTGGAAAAGTTATAATAGATGGAAAAGAAATAAACAATTACTCAGAAAAAGAATTAACACGTTATAGAAGAGAATCAATAGGATTTGTATTTCAATTTTATAATTTAGTACAAAATTTAACAACAATAGAAAATGTAGAGCTTGCTACACAAATATGTAAAAAGCCATTAGATCCTGAAGAAACAATAGAAAAAGTAGGATTAAAAAATAGAAAAAACAACTTTCCATCACAATTATCAGGAGGGGAGCAACAAAGAGTAGCAATAGCAAGGGCCATTGCAAAAAATCCAAAAATACTTTTATGTGACGAACCAACAGGAGCATTGGACTATAATACAGGAAAACAAATATTAAAATTATTACAAGATACATGTAGAAAAGAAAAAATGACAGTAATAATAATAACACACAATAGTGCAATAGCACCAATGGCTGATAAAATAATACACTTTAAAAACGGAAAATCAGAAAATGTAATAATAAACCAAAATCCAAAATCAATAGATGAAATAGAATGGTAAAATTTCGCCCATCTGGGACAGTACTTTTTGGACGAAATATATAATGGGGGAAGAAATATGACAATGCTTAAAGAACTTACTGAAGATAAAATATTAAAATTATCTAATACCCAATTATATAATTTAACATTTGCACCGTTAATTCCAAATGTTAAAGAAATAGACTCATTTACACAAAAACAAATGGATGAGTCTGCTATTTGTGTGTATGGAGCAACAATCAAGCCAATAAGAAGGAGAATGGAAAGACTTGCAAAAGAAGTAAAAAAACATAATCCTAAACTAATAATATTTAGTGGAGGCTTTGGTTGGGATGGAAATAATTTCAAAGGAGCTTCTTCAAAAGAATTAGAAAAAACTTGGAAAACTAAAACATATCAATCTAGAGTAAACAAAAGAATTTCTGATGTTATACACACTTACCCAGAAGTTGCACAAGCCATAATAGAAAAGATGAAAGAAATGTGGAATAAAGATAACAAAGATTCATCAGAACAAGATTTTAATACATATTTAAATGTATTTATTGAAGAAGTAATGGAAGATTATGTACAAAAAATGATGAATGATAAGCAATTTGAAGAACATTTAATGGAATTGTATCAAAAAACAGACACAGATAAAGTGGATTTTGTAACATGGCTTAAAGCTTATATAAAAGAAAGTTTTATTAGACAATTTGTTTTAAATAGATGTACTGAAGCGGATTTTATGCAAATTATTTGGAATAAGGTATATAATAAAGATGGTAATATAAAAAGTAATACAGTAAGGGAAGGAAAATCATTTGTTACTTGTGAAAATGCAGAAAATTGCTTGCAAATATTACAAGATTATCCAGATATAAAAAATCTAATAGTAATAAATGAATGGCCATATTTATTAAGGGCAGTACTTACTACTCAAAAAGTAGCAGATAGATTAGGAAGTAATATACATATAATGGGACTTCCTGCAGATAGGAGTGAAAATTTAGGATTTGAATTTAGAGATATTGAAGATTATAGAAATTTATTAATTACACAAATAAGAAAAATGGTTACATATCCTGATGTAGGAGATATGGATATTACAGAATATTTAAATATGAATCAAATTAGTCCTGATGGACCAAGTATAAAAATTGGAAATAGAATGTATAATGCTATAAAAAGCGAAAATTATGATAGACAACTATAAAAGGTTTAGAAGCTCTAAACCTTGTTTTTTATGCTAAATTGTAGTAAAATAGTAATGTGAATTTTTTTAAAAAGGAAGAATGTTATGAGAAATAGAAGAAACACAAGAAAAAGAAATGTAGTAATAAGTACATTAACAAATAGAAATTTTATTATAATAGTTTCTGTTTTATTAGTACTTATTTTAATTTCATTTGGGATTATTAAAATAAGAAATTATCTAGATGAAAGAACAATGGCAAGGCAAGCAGAAGAATTAGAAAAACAAACAGAAGAGATTTTTACGGCAATGGAGAACAATTTAACAAATAAATCAGAAAATACACAAAATACTGAAATTGTAGAAGGAACTATTCAAACTGCAAACATTTCAGCTGTTGGTGATATTTTGTGCCAAATGGATATGATTGAAGATGCAAATAATGGTAATGGTTATGATTTTTCTCATATGTTTAATGAAATAACTCAATATGTAAAAAATTCAGATTTAACATTTGGAACATTAGAAACAAATTTTACTGATAATGATTTTTCTGGCGTTGGAAAATATAATAGTCCAATTGAATTTCTAACTGCAACAAAAAATTCTGGCGTAAATCTAGTGTCTGTTGCACATAACCATGAACTTGATTATGGAATAGATGGATTAAATACAACAGTACAAAAAATACAAGAAGCAGGAATGAATATAACTGGTTTAAAAAACAATCCAGAAAATGAAAATAAAGAATTTACAGGCTTAATAAAAGATGTAAACGGAATAAAAATTGCATTTTTAGGTTACACATATGGATTAAGCAATGAGCAAGAATTATCTGATGAAGAAAAAAGTATGGCGAATATTTATACAGATGAACTTGCAACAAAAGATTTAGAATACGCAAAAGAAAATTCAAACTTTATTATAGTAATGATGCATTGGGGAAATGTCAATGAATCTACTATATCTGATGAACAAAGAAATATAGCTCAATTTTTAATAGACAATGGAGCAGATATAATTTTAGGTTCGCATCCATCAGTAGTAGAGCCAATGGAAATTGTGCAAAATGGTGAAGGTAAAAATATACTAGTTGCATATTCATTAGGAAACTATATTTCTTCACTAAAATATGAAGATGCAAATTTAGAATTAGTATTAAATATAGAAATAGCAAAAAATGTAGATTCAGATAAAGCAGTATTACAAAGAGTAGATTATACTCCAATATATATGTTAGATAATGGTGAAAATGCAGAAAATAGATTCCAATTAATAGATATGAAACAAGTTGCAACAGATTATGCTAGTGGTAATAGGGATAGAATTTC
>CALXJR010000018.1 GCA_944388675.1 uncultured Clostridia bacterium | reverse complement strand
AGATAACAATGTAGATAATATTGTAGTAAAATTTAAATATAAAATTAGAGTTTCAAATGAAGGTAATATAGCAGGATACGCAAAAGAAATAAAAGATTATATTCCTGAAGGATTAATATTTGAAGAAGAAGATAATCCATTATGGACAAAACTAGATGATAAAACAATAATAACCACACAAACACAGGATATATTGTTAGAACCAGGAGAAACAACAGAAGTAGAAGTAACTCTAACTTGGGATAAACAAAATTTTGGTGTTATGGATAATATTGCAGAAATAAGTAAAGATGACAATGATTTTGATAGCCTAGATAAAGATTCTACACCTGATAACAATGTACAAGGAGAAGATGATATAGATGATGCAAGAGTAATGTTAACAGTTAAAACTGGACAAATTGTAATTTATATAGCAATATCAATGACAGTATTAATTGTAATTTTAGGTGGAATATTATTAATAAAGAAGTTTGTACTATAAAATAATTTCGCCCAAGAGGGTGTTTTGGGGGACGTTTTCAAAAAACACCTAATAGATGTTTTTGGGGACAGGTTAGCAAAAAAAGTTGATATATTTTTTCAAAATTTATAGGTTTCTTGCTGGAGCTTGTGCTCCAAATTGCAACGCAAAACCTAAAAATTTTCAAAGTATATCAACTTTTGTTCTTTAATGATTTATACAAAAAAAGGTATTCATCTTGCGCTAAATTATTTTGAAATAAAAATATTTACTTTAAAAAATTGGTATGTTATAATTTAAAATGTATAATTAATTCTTTAATTTTACAAAGGAAGGAAAAAAGCAATGAATCAGATTCTTATGGTAAACAATAATTCTAATAACAAAAAGAAAGAAAAAAAAGCTCCAAGTGGGCCAATAGAAATTTCTTCAATTGTTAGATTTTTTGCAATAGCAATATTACTTTTTGGTTTAGTTTTATCTGGAAGTGGCACCTATGCAATGATTAGAGAAAATGAGGAAAGTAAAAATAGTGTTATTCCAGATGTTTTAACGCAAAGATCTGGAAATTCTATAAATATTACTGTAATTAGCAGTAAAGGCATTAGAAC
The DNA here is from genome assembly GCA_944388675.1 of uncultured Clostridia bacterium. Lineage (GTDB taxonomy): Bacteria > Bacillota > Clostridia > TANB77 > CAG-508 > CAG-245. The sequence continues at coordinate 17,711 of CALXJR010000018.1, read as the reverse complement.
AATAACATATAATTGGAATGAATCTTCTCCAACAGTTACACAAGGAAGAAATAGTACAGAAGTAGAATTAACAGTAACAATACCATCAGGTAATAATCAATTAAATCTATCTGTTGTGGATTCTGAAGGTAAATTAACAAAATATACTTCAAATTATATACAAGCAGAAGGGGATGTTACAGAACCTGTAATAGAACTAGAAGTTGTAAATTCAAACATAAAAATAATTGTTACAGATGATACAGCCTTAGATTATATGGTATATAAATTTGGCGATGAAGATGAAGTAACAGTACAAGCAACAGAGGATAATCCAACAAAAATAGAAGCTACAATCCCGGTATCACAAGGCCAAGCAACATTAAGAGTTGAAGCTGTTGATAAAGCACAAAATGTTGCTACTAAAGAGCAAGAAGTAAAAGGAGCAACAAAACCAATAGTAGAAGTTACTCCAGATACAGCTGACCCTTCATATTTAATAATAAAGGCAACAGATGCAGAAGGATTAAGAATGGTATCATTCTATATTAATGGACAAGAATATAGTACTGATCCTAATACATCATTAGGAACAACATCATTTGAGTATAGAATACAGGTACAGCCTGGGGAAAATAATGTAACTGTTCATGCATACAATATTAATGAACAAGTAACAGAATTTATAGGTATATATAATTACTAAAGTGAGGAATTTTAATATGACGCTAAGCTATTTACTATTTAGTTTTATAATATATTCTATTGTTGGATGGCTAATTGAATCAATATATAAATCAATAATAGAAAAGAAATTGATAAATAGTGGCTTTTTATATGGTCCATGGTGCCCAATATATGGATTTGGTGCAATATTAATTTTATTATCATTTTTAAAAATAAAAAATCCTGTTTGGTTATTTCTACTAGGATTTGTAATATTATCTTTGTGGGAATATTGTGTTAGTATATTTTTAGAAAAAATTTTCCATACAAAATATTGGGATTACTCAAAAGAAAAAATAAATCTTAATGGGAGAATATGCCTTAAAAATTCAATTTATTGGGGTATACTAACAGTAATATTTATATTATTTATAAATCCTAATGTAACAAAACTAATATATAAAATACCACATCAGATATTAATATATATAAATATTTCATTATATTTAATATTATCAATAGATACTATTATGAGCTGTTTAAAGATACATTCAATTAATAGAAGTATTGAAAAACTTAAACAAATTAATAAAGATTTTAAATACAAATTAGCCAAAGTAAAACATGAAGCAAAAAGCAAACTAGTGGATTCTAAAAATGTAGTACATAATGCAGAACTAGAATTACTAATTAAAGAACATAATAAAATAAGCTTAAAAATTTATAAAAGATTAGCAAGACTAATAAAAGCATTTCCAACTATTAAATCAGATAAAATAAACAAATTTTTAAACAATAAAATAGAAATTGAAGACTTAAAGGAAAAAATAAACGAAATAAAAGACAAAATAAAAAAGAGCAGGAACAAATGAAATTGGTGGAGGAGAAAATGCAAGTTGTTTATTTAATAGATAATGAAGAAAAATTGAAAAAAGAACTAATACGAGCATTTAATGGAGAAAAAAATTACAGATTTTATCAGATAAAAAAAGAAAATATAGAAGAAGCATTAAAAGATATACCTTCTCTTATAATAATAAATGAAGATACAATAGATAATGATATAATAGAACTATGCAGAAAAATAAAGGACAATGATGATAATGCTATAACACCAACTATTGTTATTTCTTCAAATACATCAAGAGAACATAGAGTAAGAATATTAAAAGAATCTGTAACATATTATATAAAAAAACCAATAGATTTTGAATATTTATATTATACAATAAAAAATATTACTAACTTATTATATGTAAATAGAAAAGTTAGTCCACTAACAAATTTACCGGGTAATGTACAAATACAAGCAGAAATGAAAAAAAGATTATGGAAAAAAGAATATTTCGTAATGTTGTATTTAGATTTAGATAATTTTAAAGCATATAATGATGTTTATGGTTTTGTACAAGGAGATGAAATAATAAAACTTACGGCAAGAATAATAACCAAAAATATACATTTAAAAGAAGAAGATAATAATTTTGTAGGACATATAGGAGGAGATGACTTTATTGCAATATTAGAAGATCATGACTTTGAAAAAATATGTCAAAATATTATTATAGATTTTGATAATAGTATAAAAAAATATTTTAGCGATATAGATTTAAAAAGAGGTTATTTTGAAGTTCCAAATAGAAAAGGCATAATAGAAGAATTTCCATTAACATCAATATCTATAGCTGCAGTTGAAGTTCCAGCTGGAAGATTCCATAATACATTAGAAATTTCGGAAGCAGGTGCACAAGTAAAACACTTATCAAAATCAATTCCTGGAAGTACATATGTGATAGATAGAAGAAAATAAATCTTAATAAAAAAATAATAGAATTTCGCCCAAAAGGAACGTCCCTCTTGGGCGAAATTCTATAAATTAAAAAAATTTTTGTATTAATTTGTAGAAAATAGCAAGAATTTGACTTACGATTTAAATTGACATTCAATACATCCTAAAATATAATTATGTTATTCAAGAGAAAGGAAAGTGATGTATTTGAAAAAAATAGAAAATATAAAAGAATTAGTTAATGAGAAATATCTATCCAATAAAAATAAAACAGCAGTAACAATTAATAAACAAAATTATGTGAGAAATATAAATTATTACAATTATAAATTTGATATTTATTCGATGGTTAGAGCTCTTACCGATAAAAAGATTAACATTAACAATAATATTATAGCAATAATGTCAGAAAATAGGTATGAATGGTTAATAACATATTTGGCAAACTCAATATTAGGTAACAATATAATAATATTTAATAAAAATTGTAGTAGTAGTATAATAGAAAAAACAATAAAAAAACTTAAAATAAATACTATATTCTTTTCAGAAAAATATAAAGATGTAATAAATGAAGCACTAAAATTTGAATTAAATCTAAAACAAAATCCAAAAAAGAAAAATAAAAATACAAAACCAAATTTAATAAATTTTGATTCTATTAATAATCCCAATAATATAAGTTATGAAAAATTAATGAACACAGGAAGATATATTGAAAATTATACAATTGATAATAAGTTAATTAATAAAAAATTAAATAATACAGAAACAATCTTTGTAACAAAAGAAGGTAAAAAACAAATTTCACAAAAAGAGTTATTAGATACCACAATAAAGATAAAAGAAAATTTAAGAATATTTAATAAAAAGAACAAAAGTGTAAATGCTACAGATAATATAGGTTCAATTTATGAATTAATATTACAATGTATTTTACCATATTATTATGGAATAAATACATATTATTATAATGATAATATTAAGAAAACAGATATATCAATACAAAATGTAATGAAAGATGAGTTAATATTTACATATAAAAATAAAAGTTATAAAATAGAAGGTCTAAAAGAAAATATGGCATTAACAAAGTTAGCAAAAAAGAAAAAGTTTTCAAATTTTATAATAATAAAAAATAAAAAATCAATAATCAGAAATGAATTAGACAATAAAACCAAAGATCTTGTGTTAATAAAAGCTGGCAAATAGGCTCCAAAAATTGACAAAAGCCATAAAATAGAGTAAAATATAACATATATGAAATATTTTGGAGTGATAAAAATAATATGCCAAAAAATAAAATAAATTTAGATAATTTAATATCTAGAACAAAAATATATCTAATAATTATAGCATTAATTTTATTAGTATTATGCATTATAAAACCAATTGCAATAATACCATCAATTATTATTTTTGCACTAATAGTTTTATATACTATATGGACAAACCAGAAGAGAAAAGCGGAAATATCAGAGCATTTAAATGAATTAACTCTTAATATAGACAAAGCTGCTCAAAGCACCATAATAAATTCGCCATTTCCATTAGTTGTTATAGAAACAAATGGAAATATTATATGGAAAAGCAGTAAATTTATTAAAGAATTTGCCAATATAGATATAGGAAACTATTTAAATGATATTATAAAAGAACTAAAAATAAAATTAGAAAAACCAGAGGAGAAAAGCCTTTCTGTTTCTGAAAGAATAAAAATTGGAGAAAAAACATATAAGATAGTTGGACAATACACCAAAATTAAAGATAGAGAGCATAAAAATTCTAAAGAATATATGGCGACAATTTACTTTTTAGATGAAACAAATTATGTTGAACTTATTAATAAATATAACAATTCTCGAATATGCATTGGAATTATAGATGTAGACAATTATGAAGAATTAATGCAAAGAGCAACAGAAGAAGAAAAACTAAATTTAACATCAAAAATAGAAAAAAATATTTATAATTGGATAAATAAGTATAATGGTGTAGGAATAAAATCTGAAAGAGATACTTATATTTGTGTATTTGAGCAAGAAGATGTAGAAAAAATAAAAGAAGACAAATTTGAAATATTAGATGAAATAAAGGAACTGAAAACACAAGATAAATTACAATCTACATTAAGCATTGCTATTTCAGAAGAGGGTGAAACAAATCTAGAAAAATATAAGTCAGCAAAGGCTGTTATAGATATTGCCTTAGGACGTGGTGGAGACCAAGCAATAATTAAGCAAGGTGGAAAGTATTATTTCTTTGGTGGAAGAACTCAAGAGGTAGAAAAACGTACTAAAGTAAAAGCAAGAATAGTAGCAGAAGCTTTGCAAGAACTTATGAAACCAGCAGAAAATGTAATTATAATGGGACACACAAATTGTGACATAGATGCAATGGGTTCTAGCATGGGTATATATAGGATTGCAAAATTTTTAAATAAAGATGTATTTATAGTAAATGAAACTAATGGCACAAGTTTAGATAATTTTATAAATGATTTAAAAGAAATAGATGAATACAAAGATATATTAATAGATAAAAATCTAGCTCTAAATAAGATAACTCAAGATACATTATTAATTGTTGTAGATACAGATAAAAGAAATTATGTTGAAGTGCCAGAATTATTAGAAAAGACAGATAAAATTGTTGTGATAGATCACCATAGAAGAGGAACTGATTATATAGAAAATGCAATATTAACGTTTCATGAAGTATATGCATCTTCTGCTTGTGAATTAGTAACAGAATTAATTGAATATTCTGAGAATGATATTAAACTTACTACATTTGAGGTAGAGGCACTATATGCAGGAATTATGGTGGATACAAAAAACTTTACATTTAAAACAGGTGTTAGAACTTTTGAAGCAGCTGCATATTTAAGAAAATGTGGAGTAGATATAATAAAAGTAAAAAAATGGTTTCAAAGTGATTTAGAAACATATAATAAAATATCAGAAATTGTCGCAAAATCCGAGATAATAAATAATAATATTGCAATTTCAATATATGACAAAGAAGACAGTGATGCAAACATCACATGTGCAAAAGCTGCAGATGAATTACTAACAATAAGTAATATAACAGCATCATTTGTAATTGGAAAGATGGGAAATCAAATTTGTATAAGTGGCAGATCTATAGGAGATATAAATGTACAACTTATATTAGAAAAATTAGGTGGAGGAGGTCACATTACTGTGGCTGGAGCTCAAATAGAAGGTATGACTGTAGAAGAAGTAAAGCAAGAATTAATTAATAGAATAAATGAATATTTTACAGAAGTATCATAAAATTATGCCCAAAAGGGAAACTCCCTTTTGGGCATAATTTTTATGAAAAATTTACAAATTGTTCATTTTCTGTGTACAAATTGAAAATAAAATAGTAAAATATAAACAGCCTAAATAATGAAAAGCAAGAAGAAAGGAATGAAATATTATGAAAGTTATACTATTAAATGATATTAAAGGAGTAGGAAAGAAAGATCAAGTAATAGAAGCTTCAGATGGATATGCTAGAAATTATTTATTGCTAAAAAAATTAGCAGTAGAAGCAAACGCAGATAATTTAAATAAACTAAAGTCAAAACAAGATTCTAATAAATATAAAAGAGATATGGAAAAGAAAGAAGCTGAAGAGATAGCAAATAAGTTTAAAGGAATAATGCTAAAGATAAAAGTAAAAGCTGGAGAAAATGGTAGAATTTTTGGCGGAGTTACAAATAAGGAAATTGCAGAAGGATTAAAGAAAGATTATAATATAATAATTGATAAGAAAAAAATTATGCTTAATGAGACAATTAAAACATTGGGGACAGTTGTAGTTGATGTAAAATTGTTCGAAGGTGTAATTGGAAAATTAAAAGTAGATATAATTGCAGAATAATATTTAGAAGGGATGAAATACAATGGAGCTAGGAAAAGTACCACCACAGGATATAGAAGCTGAACAAGCAGTTGTTGGAAGCATGCTTACAGATCAGGAAGCGGTAGTTTCTGCGATAGAGACATTAAAACCAGAGGATTTTTATAGAGAAGATAATAAGATAATATATGAAGCAATATTAAATATTTATAATAGAGCAGAACCAATAGACATAATAACATTAAAATCAGAACTTTCATCTATGGGAAAATTAGATGCAGTAGGTGGACTAGAATATATTGCGCAGCTCCCAGATAAAGTGCCTACAACATCTAATGTAGATAGATATATTAAAATTGTACAAGACAAATCTATGCTTAGAAATTTAATTAAAACTGCAAATGATATAATTAGTATGGGATATGACCAAACAGAAGATGTTGAAGATGTTATGGACCATGCTGAAAAGAAGATATTTGATGTAATGCAAAAAAAGAATCAAAAAGGTTATACATCAATAAAAGATATATTAATAGAATCTTTTACAAAATTAGAAGAATTATATAACCAAAAACAACATGTAACAGGTGTTCCAACAGGTTTTATAGAATTAGACAAAAAAACAGCAGGTCTTCATGGCTCTGAATTAATCTTAATTGCGGCAAGACCTGCAATGGGAAAATCTGCATTTGCATTAAATATTGGAACATATGCTGCAACAAGAGCGCATGTACCAGTTGCAATTTTTAGCTTAGAAATGTCTAAAGAGCAAATAGGAAACAGAATTTTATGTAGTGAAGCATTAGTAGACAGTAATCATGTAAGAACAGGAGAGCTAAACGATGAAGAATTAAGTAAACTTGCAGAGACTTCTGGAGAATTATCTACTGCTCAAATATTTGTAGATGATACACCAGGTATATCTGTTATGGAAATACGTGCAAAATGTAGAAAGCTTAAATTAGAAAAAAATATAGGATTAATAATAATTGACTATTTACAATTAATACAAGGAAGTGGCAAATCATCAAGTAGAGAGCAAGAAATAGCAGAAATAAGTAGATCCTTAAAAATACTTGCAAAAGAAATAGATGTACCAGTAATAGCACTTTCACAGTTGTCTAGAGCTGTTGAATCAAGACCTGACCATAGGCCTATGCTTTCAGACCTTCGTGAATCGGGTTCAATAGAGCAAGATGCAGATATTGTTATGTTTTTATATAGAGATGATTATTATAATGAGGACTCCGAAAAGAAAAATGTAGCAGAAGTAATTATTGCAAAACAAAGAGCTGGTTCAACAGGCACAGTAGAGCTTGCATGGCTTGGTCAATACACTAAATTTGGAGACTTAGAAAAATATAGGGAATAGAAATGATAAGAGATAAAATTTTAGAAACAATAAAAAAATATAATTTAATAACTCCAGAAGATATTATATTAGTAGCAGTCTCTGGAGGGCCAGATTCTATGTGCTTATTAGATAATATGATAAAATTGCAACAGATTTTAAAAATTAAAGAAATTATTGTTGTACATTTAAATCATATGATTAGAGAAGAAGCAAAAGAAGAAACTGAATATGTAAAAGACTTTTGTAACAAAAATAAAATAAGATGTTTCGTTAAATTTGAAGACATAATAAATGAAGCTAAAGAACAAAAAGTTGGTACAGAAGAAGCTGGAAGAAGAGCTAGATACAATTTCTTTGAGCAGATAGCAAAAAAAGTGGGTGCAACAAAAATTGCGATAGCTCATAATAAGAATGATAATGTAGAAACAGTTTTAATGCATATGTTAAGAGGAAGCGGAATATCAGGTCTTTCTGGAATAAAACCTTATAGAGAAGGAAAATATATAAGACCATTAATAAAATGTAGTAGAGATGAAATAGAAGAATATTGTAGAAAAGAAAATTTAAATCCAAAATATGACAAATCAAATAATGATAACACATATACAAGAAATAGAATAAGAAATGAATTAATTCCTTACTTAAAAAAAGAATTTAATCCAAATATCATTGAAACAATAGATAGATTATCAGACTTAATTTTATCAGAAGAAAATTTTATGCAAGAACTTACAATAGAAAATTATAATAAAATTTTACTAGAAAAAAATGATAATGAGATAATATTAAATTTAAAACAATTTAATTTATTTAATAATATAATAAAATCAAGAATAATATTATATACTATAAAAGAACTATTTGGTACATCTAAAGGTATTGAAAAAATACATATTGATGATATTATTAAATTATGTGGAAATAATATAGGTAATAAATATACTATGCCTAACAAAAATTTAAAAGTTTTAGTAAAAAATAAAAAAATATATTTTTCAAAATACTTGAAATAATAGAGTAGTTATGATATATTGCAAATTATTAGAATGTACTTATAAGAGGAGGAAATATTGTGAAAAACAGTATAAAGACATTAGCAGTTTGGCTAATAATAGGAATAATATTAATTGTAGCAGTTACTACAATATTAGATAATTCAAATACAAAACTTGCTTATTCTGAGTTAATTTCACAAATAGAAGAAGGACAAGTAGAAAGTATTGAATTATCAGCAGATGGATATACTGCAACAGTAAAATTAAAAAATGATAATACTGCTAAAATAGTAAATATACCAAGTGTAGAAAATTTAATGGATAATGTTCAAGAAGAAATGCAAGCAGGAACAATTGAAGTATCAGAAGAATCAGAGTCTGTATGGGCAATTTTCTTAACATTTTTAACACCAATAGGAATCGTAATAATATTCTTTATTTTCTTATTCTTCATAATGGGAGGAGCAAATAATCAAAGTGGAAATAAAACAATGACATTCGGAAAGAGTAAAGCTAGAGTTGTAAATCCTACAGACAAAAATAAAGTTACATTTGATGATGTAGCAGGTGTAGATGAAGAAAAAGAAGAATTAGAAGAAATAGTTGAATTTTTGAAAAATCCATCTAAATACACAGAGATGGGTGCACATATACCAAAGGGTGTATTATTAGTTGGACAACCAGGAACTGGTAAAACGCTACTTGCAAAAGCAGTTGCAGGAGAAGCTGGAGTACCATTTTTTATAATTAGTGGTTCAGACTTTGTTGAAATGTTTGTTGGTGTGGGTGCATCTCGTGTAAGAGATTTATTTGATGAAGCAAAAAGAAAAGCACCATGTATAGTGTTTATAGATGAAATAGATGCAGTTGGTCGTCAAAGAGGTGCAGGCTTAGGCGGAGGACATGATGAAAGAGAACAAACATTAAATCAACTATTAGTTGAAATGGATGGATTTGCTGCCAATGAAGGTGTAATAGTCTTAGCTGCTACAAACAGACCAGATGTATTAGATAAAGCTTTATTAAGACCAGGTAGATTTGATAGACAAATAGTAGTATCACTTCCAGATGTAAGAGCAAGAGAACAAATATTAGAAGTTCATAGTAGACAAAAGAAACTTGGAGATGATGTTGATCTTAGAATAATTGCTAAAAATACAGCAGGATTTTCAGGTGCTGATTTAGAGAATGTTTTAAATGAAGCAGCATTACTCGCAGCAAGAAGAAACTTAAAAGAAATTGGCGAAAGAGAAATAGAAGATGCAATGGTTAAAGTTACTATGGGACCTGAGAAGAGAACAAGAGTAAGAAGTGACAAAGAGAAAAAACTAGTTGCATATCATGAAGCAGGTCATGCAGTTGTAAGCAGATTTTTGCCAACACAAGATGCAGTTCATGAAATATCAATTGTACCAAGAGGTATGGCTGGAGGTTATACTATGTATCAACCAACAGAAGATAAATCTTTTATGTCTAGAACAGAAATGATAGAACAAATAATATCATTATTAGGAGGTAGAGCTTCTGAAGATTTAATGCTTGATGATATATCAACAGGTGCAAGCAATGATATAGAAAGAGCAACAAAAATTGCAAAAGCTATGGTTACAAAATATGGTATGAGCAAGAGAATAGGAACAATAACATTAGGATCTGACCAAGATGAAGTATTTTTAGGCAGAGACTTTGCACAAGAAAAAACATATTCAGAAGAAACAGCTGGAATAATTGATGAAGAAATGAAAAATATAATAGATGCTTGTTATAAAAAGGCTATTGAAATATTAAAAGCAAATGAACCAAAATTACATGCAGTAGCTGGAGTTCTATTAGAGAAAGAAAAAATAACTGGAGAAGAATTTGAAGCAATATTTAATGAATAAGAAGAACAAAAGGAAGGAAGTATCCAATGGAAGCAATTGCAGTTATTCTTATATTAGTTTTAATAATAATAGCGTTAATTGCATTTGCAATAATGCAGATTAGAATGGCAGGAATTAAAGTTAAGGATTTTTGGTCATTTATAGAAGCAAACGAGAACTTAGATAAATTGTATGTATTTTCAAAAAAGTATAACAAAATGTCACCACAAGAAAAAGTAATATTTTTGCAAGAAACAGAAAAAATGTCAGATGCATTTGAAAAAATACCATCAATTATTTGGGAAGAAGAATATTCTAAATATAGAGATGTAATGGATATATATAGAAATATAAGACTGGACAGATGGAAAGAAGCATCAAAAAAAGGAAGCAAGTAAATTGCTTCCTTTTGTATTTTGAAACTTAAAAATTTTATAAAAAAATGAGGGGGAGGAGCAGTGCGCGCCTCCCCCCTTCAGAGGTTATTATTCGGACTTTTCGCTCAGCTTTTCTACAATTTGTTTTGCTGCAGCTTCAAGCTTTTCAGCATCACTCGGTTTGCTCTCGATGGAGCAGCTGATGCAAAAAACTGCATCGCCTTTCTGAATCGTTTTGAAAGTCTCGAAATAAAAACTGTCGTGCCAAAATTCTCGCACTGCTTTGGTTATCTCTTCCTTAGCAGGATTGGAATCTTGGTTGAGTTGCCCAATGCTAAGCAACCTTTCACTGGCGTTTAGCTTTTTGCCTATGGTGATAGTTGCACGGTAGACGGGATGATACCCGTTAACAAACCGCTTTCGCATACTAACATTTGCTGACATATTTTACCTCCTTAGTGCATACTGGAACCTTTCCAGCTAAACTTAATTATACCACAAAATAGTAAAAAATTCAATAAAAAGGGGTAGTCCCCCGCCGGCAATGGTGCTAGCGGGGGACTGGAGGCTTAATCAGGATTAGTTTCGAGTAAAGACGAGAATGTCGAGATAATGTAGTCAGTTGACGATAAGGATTTGCAATGAGCAATCATGCAATCCCAGAGTTTCCCATCCATTTCTGGACAGGTAAATTCCAGTAAGACCTCTCCTGTACTCTGGAGAGCATCACAATCAAGATCTGGGAAAACTTTTGAAAAACGTTCCCGTACTTTAAACGGATGTCTTGCTTTTCTATTTCCGTTTCCCGAAAATCGAAGTTCGATAATTGCTACTTCGCCATTATCGTCAACTATGGACTCTGGTGTGTATGATGCACACAAAATTTCAGCATTGAAACCTTCTTTGGTTTTCTTGCTTAAAATCAAACCTTCTTGCACAAGTAACCTCCTTTGATGCATACTGGGAACACCCCAGACAAATTATATTATATCACAAAATAGTAAAAAATTCAATAAAAATGGGTAGCCCCCCGCCGGCAACAGTGTGCAAGCGGGGGACCGGAGGTTAAGAGGCGGGTTTTTTGATATCGGTGGATAAGGTGTTTACAACAAATTCCACTGCATCTTTTGTCAAACAGTGGATGAGTAACGTATTCCACAATGAATCATCACACATTTCACAGTAGAATTCCATTACGGTGTTTTCACCTTCCAACTTTGGCAGAACTTCAGGATACATTTTCCGGAACCGACGTCTTACCGATTTTTCTTTATCGGCCATACGGTAAGCGGTAAACCGGAATTCCACAACGGCAACATCGTTGTCGTTCGTGAAAGAATCCTCTGGTCTGTGCTTGACGCACCAAAGTTGTGCTGTACCACCGTTTGGCAGATTGTAATCTACCAATAAGCCTTCTTGCATATTTACCTCCTTCTTAATGAACTGGGACTTTCCCAGATAAATATATTATACCATAATTTACATAAAAAAGCAAAAAATATTGATTTTTAACCGAAAATATAGTATTATAATATATATTTAAAATGAATAGAGGTAACAATATGGAATATAGATATAAACCACAAGGAGTATGTTCAACAGAAATAATATTAGATGTAGAAGATGGAATAATAAAAAATCTAAAAGTACAAAATGGATGCAATGGAAATTTAAAAGGAATATCAAGTTTAGTTAAAGGAATGAGCATTGATGAAGTTATAAAAAGATTAAAAGGAATACAATGTGGAAATAAGGGAACATCGTGCCCAGACCAAATAGCTAAAGCTTTAGAAAAAATAAAAAAAGGAGAAGCATAAATTTATAAATGAACGAAAATGAAAAAGTAAATACTGAAATGAAAAGAGCAAAAGATAAAAAAGAAAAATTAATGAACTTTGTAGCAATAGATGTTGAAACTACTGGGCTATCTCCAGTATATAATGAGTTAATAGAAGTAAGTGCAATTAAATATGAAAATGCAAAAAAGAAAGATGTTTTTTCTACTTTAATAAAACCTAAAAATGCAATATCTAATTCTATAACTAATATAACAGGAATAACAAACGAAATGGTAAAAAATGCACCATTGGTAGAAGAAGTAATGCCTAAACTTATAGAATTTATTGGGAAATATCCAATTGTTGCACATAATGCAAATTTTGATTATAGTTTTTTACAAAACAATTCTAATAAAAGTTTTTCTAAGAATAAAGTGATAGACACAGTTGCAATTAGTAGAAAAATGTTACCAAATTTACCAAATCATAAATTAAATACAGTCTCTAAATATATTGGAATACAAGAAGATGGGTTCCATAGAGCAGAATTTGATTGTGAATGCTGTGCAAAAATATATATTAAGTATTTAGAGAGTAATTAAAAATAAATTTTTTTAGAAAGAGAGAGATTAAAGCTTAACAAAGCTAACATCAATAAAAAATGAATATTATTATTAAAGAATTAGAAAATTTAGATAAATTTTCTGAATATATAACTGTAGTAAAAAATAAAATAAGCCCGATAGTATTATCAGGCTTATCTTCTGCTGGAAAAATTCAGCTAATAGAAGCAAGTAAACAATACTCTAATAAAAATATTTGTATAATTACATATAATGAAATACAAGCAAAAAATATAGTAAAAGATTTAAAATATTTTAGTAATAATGTTGTGTATTTTCCAAAAAGAGAAATTGCTTCATATGATTATGTGGCAGAAAGTAAAGATTTACCATATGAAAGAATTGATACTTTAAATAAAATATTTGAACAAGAAAAAAATAAAAGAAGTAACTTAATAGTTGTAACTACAATAGAAAGCTTAATGCAAAAAATGATTTCCAGAGAAGAAATTTATAAAACCACTCTAGAATTTGAGGTAGGAAAAACATTTGAACAAGAAGAATTAAAAACAGCTTTAATACAATTAGGATATGAAAGATCAGATATAGTAGAAGGAAAGGGACAATTTGTAATAAGAGGTGGAATTGTAGATATAGGAATTTCTAACACCCAAGGAGTAAGAATTGAATTTTGGGGTGATGAGGTAGATTCAATAAGAAGTTTTAGTTTAACATCCCAAAGGTCAAATAAAATGCAAGATAAAGCAGTAATATATCCATCTCATGAATGAATAGTCGCAAAGAGTCTAGAAAAAGTATGTAAGCAGATTGAAAAAAGATTAGAAAATGAAGAAAATGATGAGATAAGGCAAAATATTAGTCAAGATTTAGAATTAATAAAATCTGGAGATTATATTAGTAAAATAGATAAATATTTTAACTGTTTTTATGATACACAAAACACATTATTAGATTACTTAAATGATAAATATTTATTGTTTATAGATAGTATTGATAAAATAAATGCAAGACAAGAAAACATATTAAAAGATAGTACACAATTAATGGAAAATCTATTAGATAAAAATAGAGTAATTCCAGATAGCATAAAAAATATAGAAAAAATTGATGTAGAAGAAATAGAAAACAAGCAATTAATATATTTATATGAAACAGACTTACTTACGAGTAATGATAAAATAAAGTTTTCTAATCATATATATAATTTTAAATATAGAGATATACATTTCTTTAAAAGTGAATTAAAAATTTTAACAGATGAAGTAAAAAAGGCTCAAGAGCAGAAGAAAAAAATTATAATACTTGCAGGAAATGAATCAGGAGCAAAAAAAATAGAAGAACTTTTAAATCAAGAAGAAATAAAATATAAATATTCTGAAAAACTAGATGACCAAGAACCTTTAATTTATAAAAATTCAATAGAGCAAGAATTAGAAGCTGGATATGTGATTATATCAAACGGAACACTATCATCTGGTTTTGAAAACTATGATTTAAATTTAATTGTTATAACAAGTGAAGATTTTATTGGAAATGAAAATAGAAAGAAAAGACATTCAGATGCTTTTAGACGTGGAGAAAAAGTAGTATTTGCAGATTTACATGCAGGAGATTATGTAGTACATAAAACTCAAGGAATTGGTATATATGTAGGTGTAAATACAATAACAACAGCAGATGGAGTTACTAAAGATTATATAAAAATAAAATATAAAAATGATGACTCTTTATATGTTCCAACAGATATGTTAGACAATATAAGAAAATATATTGGTGGAGGAGAAGGAGAGCCAAAATTAAATAGACTTGGTAGTAAAGAATGGGAAAATACAAAATCAAGAGTTAAATCTAATTTAAGAGAAGTTGCAAGAGATTTAATAGAATTATATGCAAAAAGGCAAAAAGCAAAAGGATTTATGTTCTCTAAAGATACACCATGGCAAAAAGAATTTGAGGATAGTTTTCCTTATCAAGAGACAGAGGACCAATTAAGATGTATTGCAGAAGTAAAAAAAGATATGGAATCAGATAAACCAATGGATAGACTTTTATGTGGTGATGTAGGTTATGGAAAAACAGAAGTTGCCATACGAGCTGCTTTTAAAGCTGTAATGGACCAAAAACAAGTGGCATATTTGGTCCCAACAACAATACTTGCGAATCAACAATATGAAGAATTTAAATCTAGAATGGAGAATTTTGCAATAAGAGTAGAATTATTAAACAGATTTAGAACAAAGAAAGAACAAGAAACAATTATAAAAAAATTGAAACTTGGCGAAATAGATATAATAGTTGGTACACATAGAATATTAAGTAAAGATGTAGAATTTAAAGATTTGGGATTACTTATAATAGATGAGGAACATAGATTTGGTGTTAAAGATAAAGAAAAAATTAAAAAATTAAAAGAAAATATAGATGTTTTAACAATGACAGCAACACCTATTCCTAGAACACTTCATATGTCTATTGTAGGAATAAGAGATATGTCTGTAATATATGAACCACCACAAAATAGAAAGCCTGTTCAAACATATGTATTAGAATATGATAAAGAAGTAATTAAAGAGGCAATTACAAAAGAACTTGAAAGAAATGGTCAAGTATTTTATCTATTTAATAATACTAGTGCAATTATAAGAAAAGCAGATGAAATATCAAAACTAGTTCCAGAAGCAAAAGTGGATTTTGCTCATGGTAAAATGACAGGTAATGAGATAGAAACTATAATGCAAGACTTTATAGACCATAAAATTGATGTTTTAGTATGTACAACAATATTAGAGTCTGGAATAGATATTCCAAATGCAAATACAATTATAGTAGAAAATGCAGATAGACTTGGACTAGCACAACTTTATCAAATAAGAGGAAGAGTTGGAAGAAGCGATAGACAAGGTTATGCATATATTACCTATAGAAGAGATAAGTTATTATCAGAAGTTGCAGATAAAAGATTAAAAGCAATAAAAGAGTTTACAGAGTTTGGTTCTGGATTTAAAATTGCAATGAGAGATTTGGAAATAAGAGGAGCAGGAAGTCTTCTTGGTGAAATACAGTCAGGACATATGGAACAAGTAGGTTATGATACATATTGTAAGTTATTAGATGAAGTTGTAAAAGAAATGCAAGGAGAAAAGGTAGTAGAAGAAAAAGAAGTTCAAATTGATATTAACCTATCTAGCTACATTCCAGATACATATATAGAAGACCAAGCTCAAAAGATTGAAATATATCAAGACATAGCTTTATGTAGAAATGATAAAGATATAGAGGATGTAATAGATGAAATAATAGATAGATATGGAAGTATGCCAAAAGAAGTAGAAAATCTTATTGAAATTGCAAGAATAAAGATTTTAGCAAGAAATGCCAATGCAATAAAGGTTACACAGAAACAAAATTCTATAATGGTTAATTTAGATAAAGATGATATTAAAATAGATGAAGAAATGATTAAAAAATTACTTGAAAAATATGGAACAAGACTTAGATTTTCTGCAGGTGTAGAACCATATATAACACTAAAAACAAACGAAAAAGATGAAGAAAAAATTGTTTCACAAATTAAAGAATTATTGCAAGCTATTTCATAGTTAAGATAATAGAAAATGTGAAATTCTTTAATAAATATTTTTCTTAAATTTGTGAAGAATATTAATAATAAAGTTTTGGAGGAAGTTAATGCAAGTTATTACTAGTAAAGATAATGAAATAATTAAAGGCTTGAAAAAATTAAAAGATAAGAAGTATAGAGATGAAGAAGGATTATATATAATAGAAGGAATTAAAATAATAGAAGAAGCAATTGCTGAACATGTAAAAATAAATAAAATAGTAATTTGTGAAGAGTGTGTAGAAGCGGAGGAAATAAGCCAAAAGTTATTATATGAAATTGCAAAATATAATTGTATTTATGTAAGCAAAAAGGTATTTAGTACATTAACAGATGTAGTTGCTCCTCAAGGAATATTAGCTGTAATAGAAAAGCCAAGTAAAATTAATAATGAATTAAGTGTAGATTATAATCAAGATATAATACTTGCATTAGATGGAATTCAAGATCCAGGAAATTTAGGAACTATTTTAAGGACTGCAGATAGTGTTAATTTAAAGCAAATAATTATAACTAAAAACACTGCAGATCCATATAATCCAAAAGTTGTAAGGTCAACAATGGGAGCAATTTTTAGAGTAAAAATTATAGAAACAGACAATTTAGTACAAACATTAAAAGAAATGAAAAAGAACAAGTTTAAAATAGTTGTAACTTCTCTAGATACAAAAGACAGCATATATAATATAGATTATTACAAAAAAGTAGTAGTTATTGGTAATGAAGCAAATGGAGTGTCTAAAGGAGTACAAGATATAGCAGACAATAAAGTAAAAATACCAATGTTAGGAAAAACAGAAAGTTTAAATGCATCTGTTGCAACAGGAATAGTACT
>CALXJR010000017.1 GCA_944388675.1 uncultured Clostridia bacterium | reverse complement strand
GCAACAGAAAGCTTCTTATCTGCAGCATCATTCCAAGAAACAACAAGAGTATTAACAGAAGCTGCAATAAAAGGTAAAACAGATGACCTAATAGGACTAAAAGAAAACGTAATCATTGGTAAACTAATCCCTGCAGGAACTGGAATGAAACAATACAAAAACATTCATATAAACACAGAAAATCCAGAAGAAACAGAAAGTGAAAAAAATACAGAAAACAGTGAAGAACAAAATCAAACTGTAGACACACAAAACACAGAAACTACAGAAGTAAAAGCATAGATAAAACCAAAAAGACATAGCAAAACTATGTCTTTTTGTTGATTTAAAATTATAAAATTAAGAAAGGATGATTTTTTATGGATTTAACGATTGATATTGGAGACTACAGATTAAACGTAAGAGCAGCAGCTTTAATTATTCACAATAACAAAGTTTTAACTCATAAACACGTAAAAAAAGACCATTACTGTTTACCAGGAGGAAGAATAGAAATAGGGGAAAGTTCAGAAGAAACTGTAAAAAGAGAAATACAAGAAGAATTAGGTAGGAAAATCAAAATAGAAAAATACATAACCACAATAGAAAACTTCTTTGAGCAAGAAGGCAAAAAATATCATGAAATATACTTCTTATATAAAGCAGAATTCGAAAATGAGGAAGACAAAAAAATAGATTATACAATGCAAAATAAAGAAGGAAAAGATTACTTACAATATTATTGGTTAGACTTAGACAAAATAGATGAGTACAATATATTACCAAATTGCATAAAACAAGTGCTAAAAAGTAAAGAAATTCCTAGACATATAATAAATAAAGATAATTAAAATTTTATAAATAATTAAAAATCCACGTGCATATATATTTAATAAAACAAAAATATATATGAGGGGAAAACATGAAGAAATTCAATAAAAAGAGAATTATATTTATTTTGGTATGGACTATTTTACCAATAGGAATTTTTGTGTTGCAAACTTCAAATAATAATTTAAATCAAAAAACAGTTGCAACAATGAGTGTTCCAGTTACAAACAGAACAATAATAGTAGATGCAGGTCATGGAGGAGAAGACGGAGGAGCTGTAAGTGCGAACGGTGTTAGTGAAGCACAAATAAATTTAAGCATAGCACTAAAACTACAAAACTTATTAGAGCAAAGTGGAGCAACAGTCGTACTTACAAGGTCTGATGATAATGCAATATATGATATAGACAAAACAACATTAAGACAGAAGAAAAACTCAGATTTAAAAAACAGAGTAAAAATAGGAAACACATCTTCTGCAGACATATTTGTAAGCATTCATTTAAACAAAATAGATCAAAGTCAGTATTATGGCTGGCAAACATTTTATAAAAATGGAAGCGAGCAAGGAAAAAACTTAGCAACCTGCATACAAAACAACTTAAATGAAGCAATACAAAAAGAAAATAAAAGAACACCTCTAAAAATTAATGATATATATATAATAAAAAATGTAGAAATACCAACTACAATAGTAGAATGTGGATTTTTATCAAATCCAGAAGAAGAAAAACAGCTACAAACAGATGAATATCAAAATAGATTAGCTTGGGGAATATATAATGGAATAATGGATTATTTTGTATAGGGTGTTTTTGGGGACACCTTCCAAAAACAGCTTTTGTATGTTTTTAGGAACGATTCTCTAAAACGGTTTGAATAAATCTATAGAAACACATGTAAGATTATCAATTTTACATGTGTTTTTCTTAAATAAAAAAATAACTATAGATTAATTTTGTCATAAATGATATAATTATTATTATAAGAATATAACTAAGGAAGGGATGTATTTTATGTTTAGAAATAGAGGGGAAACACCAAACATTAATCCGGGAGGAAATAAAGGAAATGGTGGACATGGTAGACATGGCGGATATAATGCACCACATTATTCTCATTATTGGAATGGTCGATTTTTTATAATTAATTATGATAAATCATTCATAAGAGGTTCAATAATTGCGACTGCTCTAGTATTAATAATTGCTTTATGTGCTCTTGTTTTTGGTAACGAATTACCATTTAAAGACCCAATAGCTTCAATAAAAACGAACTTTTTAACAGCTCAACTTATTGCAATAATTTCAACAATAGCATTAGTAATACTTGCAGTTTACTTTACTAAAAGCAGTAAAGAAAACCTAATAAGAAACTTAAGAATTATAGCCCTTTTATCTTTTATATCTATTTTAGTGTTTTTAGGAATAAAAGTGAATTTAGATAGTAAATATAATGAAGAAACATTTGCCTCATATTATGATGAATATGAAGCAGAAGAACAAGAGATTAACTCTAAGCAAATAACATTTGGACTATCTGGACTAAAAATGTCAACACCGAAACAAGCATATATTGATAAAAGTGCAGAAGCATATACAAGATTTACTATAAAAACTGTATTATATGTGATACTTCAATTTGCAATTATTATATTAATTTTTTATTTCTCAATTAGACTAAAAAATATAGAAAACAAAAAAGCTCAGATTTCAAAAGATGATAAAGTGTTATTTGATGATGTACAAAATGTAAAATATTAAAGAAAAATAGAACCTAAAATACATAGGTTCTATTTTTTTGTTTAAAATAATTATAATTTCTCATAAAATGAATCCGTTGGATTATTGTTCTTTTCAGTTCCATCTGCTCTATTTATAATTTTATAAGTAAAAAATAATAAGAAAACAATGGCAACAGAAGTTACATCATATAAATATGGAGCAAGGTAATAAAAAAATCTGTCAATTGAAAAATAATAAATAAACACATTTACTAAAACTTCTTCTAAATTCACTAGTAAATTAAATAAGTCATAAATAATCAACCATCCTAAAGGAATCATTGCAATAATTATATAAGTTTTAGCTTTCTTATACTGTTTATCTTCTATTTTAAAAAAAGCAAGAACTGTAAAAACAAAAGACACCAATTCAAAAATTAAGCCAAAATCAAAACTTTTATATAAACTGATACCAATTGCATATGTAATACCACTAAAAATAAATATTGCTATACAAATTTTTAGAAAAAATAGTGCTCTTTCATTATTAATCTTTTCAATATGTTTCTTATTTTTTAATTCTTCGTTTTCCATTTTATCCTCCTTCTAAATTAATTTTATACATTTTTAACAAATAATGCAAGCCTGTTTTTGGGGACACCTTCCGAAAACAGCTTCAATAAAAAAATAGCTATTAGCTTATGTTTTAAAGTGTGCTCTTGCAAAATCATTGTTTATTTCAATAAAAAACAAGCTGTTTTCGGAAGGTGTCCCCAAAAACAGGATGCATAACTTTTCCACTTCTTGGAGACAATATGTGCAAAACATATTCCAAGGAGTGAATTTTTTTGAAAGATAAAAGAAGGTTAAATATTAAAGGTGCTATTTTAGACAAAAATCAGTTAGATAGCTACTTAGAAAAAATAGCATCGGATCATATATTACAAGAAAAATCGGATAAAGGCACATACCCAATTCCAAGGCTTAAAGAAAATTTTGAAGTAATAAAAGAGGTATATAAATTATTAAATGAGCATCTAGAAATAGGAATTCCAATACATCCAGCAGGGGAATGGATTTTAGATAATCTTTATATAATAGAAGAATCAATAAAAAATATTTGCAAAGAATTAACTTTAAAGAAATATACAAATTTTTTAGGAATTGCAAATGGTAGGTATGAAGGATTTGCAAGAATTTATGTGTTAGCAGCGGAGATGGTGGCATATACCGATGGAAAAATAAATAGTGATAATTTAAAACAAATGTTAGTTGCATATCAAAATAAAAAAAGCTTAAGTATGAACGAAATCTGGAACATAGGGCTTTTTATACAAATAGTGTTAATAGAAAATATTAGAGAAATATGTGAATATATTTACTCAAGCCAAATGCAAAAAGAGAAAGTTGAAAACATTTTGTCAAAATTCTTTAGTACAAAAATTAAACCATCACATGCAACAGTAATAAATTCAATTAAACTAACACCTATGAGAAATTCGTTTATAGAGTATATGTCATATAGACTTAAGAAATATGGAAGAAAAGCTTATGCATATTTAAATATATTAGAAGAAGAGGTAGAGAAAACTGGAAGTGATATTTCAGAAATTGTAAAAAAAGAACACTTTGATGTTGCCGTAAAAAAAGTACTAGTAGGAAATGCAATTTTGACACTAAAAAATATATCTAGAGTAAACTTTTTAGAGATATTTGAAAGCATTAGTGGAGTTGAAGATATATTAAAACAAGATCCAGCAGGTCAATATGACAAAATGGATGTAGACACAAAAACTTATTACAGAAATAAAATACAAGAAATTGCTAAAAAGACAAAAATATCTGAAATATATATAGCAAAAAAGTGCCTAGAGCTAAGTATTAAAGCAAAACGAGAATTAGAAGAAAACCAAATAAATGATGAAAGACAAACACATATTGGCTATTATTTAATAGACAAGGGAAGAAATAATTTAGCAAAAGAATTATTAAATAACAATATAAAAATTATACCAAATAAAACAAAAGTAAACTACTATATTTTTGGAATTTGGAGTGTAACTGTTATATTAACTCTGCTACTAAGCATAGGAGAATACTTTTTATTAGCCAAACATATTAATAACAACATTCTAAATATAATTTACACCAGTGTAATATTTATAATTTCATTAATTCCAATAGAAAACATTGTAACAAAAATAACACAATATATTTTAAGTAAATTAATAAAACCAAAATTAATACCCAAACTAGACTTTCAAAATGGAATACCAGAAGAATATGCAACTATGGTAGTAATCCCAACTATTTTAAATAGTAAAGAAAAAGTAGAAAAACTTATGGAGAAACTAGAAGTGTATTATATTGCAAATAAAAGCGAAAATATATACTTTACACTTTTAGGAGATTGTACAGCAGAAGATAAAGAAAACACAAAATTTGATGAAGAAGTAATAAAAGCAGGAATTGAAAAAGCAAAAGAGCTAAATGAAAAATATGAGGATCCTAAATTTCCAAAATTCAATTTCATATATAGAAAAAGAACATGGAATGATAAAGAAGAAGCTTATATGGGCTGGGAAAGAAAAAGAGGAATTTTAAATCAATTTAATGAATATTTGTTAGGCAAAATAAAAAATCCGTTTAGAATTAATACAATAGAAAACTATAAACAAGACTATGATAAAAATAAAATTCCAAATATAACATATATAATAACACTAGATGCAGATACAGATCTAACATTAAATTCAGGCTTAGAGCTAATTGGAGCAATGGCGCATATTTTAAATAGACCAAAATTAAACAATAATAAAGACCTAGTAATAGAAGGGCATGGATTAATACAACCAAGAGTTGGAGTAGGACTTTTAGAAAGTAGAAACACCTTATTTACACAAATATATGCAGGAGAAGGAGGGACAGATTCTTATACAAATGAAGTATCGGACACATATCAAGATAATTTTGATGAAGGAATATTTACGGGAAAAGGAATATATGATCTAAGGGCATTTTCAACTATTTTAAATGATGAAATAAAAGAAAATACTGTATTAAGTCATGATTTATTAGAAGGAAGTTATTTAAGATGTGGGTTAGCATCAGATATTATGCTTATGGATGGATACCCAACAACATATATGAGCTTTAGACAAAGACTATATAGATGGATAAGAGGAGATTACCAAATAACATTATGGCTAAAAAATAAAATTGAAAACAGAAAAGGAATAAAAAAAGCAAATCCATTAAATAGATTAAGTAAATATAAAATATTTTGTAATATTATAAGAAGTAAAGAAGAAACTACAGCTCTTTTATTACTAATAATAAGTTTTCTTCTAGTAGCAATTTATAAAGTAGAAGCAATTCCAATAATATGTATAGCAATTATATCAGTAATAATCCCAACATTATTAGATATTGTAAATTCAATAATATTTTTCAAAACAGGAAATATAGGAACTAAAAAATTTACAAAAACAATTACAGGAGTTAAAGCAAGCATAATAAGAGGAATATTAGACTTTGCCATTTTACCAGATAAAGCATATATTTCAGTAAAAGCAGAAGTAAAAACAATGTACAGAATGCTAAAAAGTAAGAAACATCTATTAGAATGGATAACATCAGAAGAAGCGGAAAAAAACTCAAAAACAGACTTATTCTCATATTACAAAAATATGCCACTAAATATAATTTTAGGAATAGTTTTTATTTTAATTTCAATGTTATTTCAAAACAGTATAAGTATTTTAGGTTTTGTCTTAGGAATAATTTGGCTTGCATCACCTGCAGTAATGTGCAATATAAGTAAAAAAGAGAAACAAAAAAATCCAGTAGATGCAATAAGCAATAAAGATAAAGAATATGTTTTAGATATTGGTTATAGAACATGGCTTTATTTTAAAGAAACCTTAAGCCCAAAAGGAAACTATCTTCCACCAGATAATTTTCAAGAAGATAGAAAACCAAAATTAGTTATGAGAACATCTCCAACAAATATAGGCCTTGCACTTCTGAGTGTAATGTCTAGCTATGACTTAAAATATGAGAATCTAGAAGATACATTAGAACTATTATATAAAATGCTAGAATCCATACAAAA
Organism: uncultured Clostridia bacterium; assembly: GCA_944388675.1. Classification (GTDB taxonomy): domain Bacteria; phylum Bacillota; class Clostridia; order TANB77; family CAG-508; genus CAG-245. Next base: position 12,620 of record CALXJR010000017.1, on the reverse strand, counting down.
CCTTCCTAAATGGAATGGGCATTTATACAATTGGTACAATATTGAAAAACTAGAACCATTAATACCAAGATATATATCATCAGTAGATAGTGGAAATTTTGTGGGTTATCTGTATGTTTTAAAACAATTTCTAAACAACTTACCAGAGCAAAATGAAAAAATCCAAACAATGCTTCAAATTATAAACCAAACAATAAACAATACAGATTTTTCTAAACTATTTGACGAAAAAAATAGATTATTCTCAATTGGATTTAATTTAGAAGATGGCAAATTAACAGATTCTTACTACGACCTACTTGCATCAGAAGCAAGACAAACAAGTTTAGTGGCAATAGCAAAAAAAGATGTATCTGAAAAACATTGGTATAATTTAAGTAGAACACTTACAACATTAAATAATTATAAAGGATTAATATCTTGGTCGGGAACTGCATTTGAATATTTAATGCCAAATATAAATATACCACAATACCCAGCAAGTATATTGGACGAATCTTGTAAATTTATGATAATGAGTCAAATAGAATATGCAAAAAAATTAGGAGTACCTTGGGGAATATCAGAAGCAGCATTTAACTTAAAAGATTTAAACAATAACTATCAATATAAGGCATTTGGAATACCATGGCTTGGCCTTAAAAGAGGACTTTCCGATGAAATAGTAATATCATCTTATGGAACTATCTTAGCAATAACAGAAGTACCAAAACTTGTGATTGAAAATTTAAAAAAATTGCAAGAAGAAAATATGTATGATAAATATGGTTTTTATGAATCAATAGACTTTACGCCAGGAAGAAGCTCAAAAGGTTACACACCAGTAAAAACTTACATGGCACATCATCAGGGGTTAATATTACTCTCAATTAATAACTTATTGAACAATAAAATAATACAAAAAAGATTTATGGAAAATCCAGAAATGCGAGCAATAGATATTTTATTGCAGGAAAAAATGCCAGAAAATATGATTATAACAAAAGAAGAGAAAGAGAAAGTAGAAAAAATAAAATATGTAAGTTATGATGATTATACACAAAGAAAATATACTAAAATTAATGAATATTTAAATATTTCAAATGTAATATCAAATGACAAATATACAATAGTTATGGACCAATATGGAAATGGTTATAGCAAATATAAAGATATACAAATAAATAGATATAAACAAACAGACGAACAAGACCAAGGAATATTTTTCTTTATAAAAAATATTAGAAATAAAAGAATTTGGACAAATGTGCAAACAAAATTTACAGTAAAGCCAGATAGAACAAGTATAGTATTTGCACCTGAAATGAACAAATTAAAAAGAGTTGATGAAAACATTGAAACAGTAACTAAGGTAATAACAGATACAGATGAACCAGTAGAAGTTAGAAGACTAGAATTAAAAAACACAGGAAATTTTGAGGAAATATTAGAAATCACAAGTTTCTTGGAACCAATATTATCAAATAAAATGCAAGATTTTGCACATCCGGCTTTTAATAATCTATTTCTAACATTTGAATATGTAGATTCTATAAATACAATATTAGTTAAAAGAAAGCCACATACAGAAAGTGAACAAGAAATTTATATGGCAATAACACTTTTTGCTGAAAAAAATGCTATAGGAGAAATGGAGTATGAAATAGATAAAGAAAAATTTGTAGGAAGATGTAATTTTGGAATACCAAAAGAAGTAGAAAATTCAATTCCGTTTAGTAAAAAAATAGGATACACAACAGACCCAATAGTAGCATTAAAACATACAATAAGAATAAAACCGGAAGAATCATCTTATTTAGATTTAATAATATCTGTAAACGAAAATAAAGATATAGCAATTAAAAATTTAGTAAAATTCACAAATAATGAAAAAATAAATAAAACATTTGAACTATTAAAGGCAAAGGTAGAAGCGGAAAATAGATATTTAGGAGTAAAAGGAAAAGATATAGAGACTTATCAAAAAATGTTATCATATTTATTATTTACTCCAAAAGTACAAACAAAAAAATTATATGCAAAAGAAGAAAACTATCCTGTATCTGAGCTATGGAAATTTGGAATATCTGGAGATTTGCCAATATTGCTTGTAAAAATAAAAGATATAAACGATATAGATATTATAAAAGAAACATTAAATGCATATGAGTATTTTAGAGCAAAAGGGATAAAAATAGATTTAGTAATTCTAAATGAAGAAAAAGAATCATATGAAAATTATGTAAAAGACGCAATAGAGTCTGCAATATTAAATAAAAACATTGCATATTTATTAAATGTTTCAGGTGGAATATTCTGTTTAAATAACATTGATAAAAAAGATAAAAAACTATTAGAACAAAGAGCAAATTTGATTATAAACGCATATTATAGTTCTTTAAGTTTACAAATGGAAGAACTAGAAAATATGATTTTAGATAATGTTAAAGAAACAGCATATGATGAACCAAATTACACAGTAATAACAGAAGCTTTAGAAAATAAAGAACAGAACCTAGATGAAACAAATTTAAAATATTACAATGAATATGGTGGATTTTCAGAAGATGGAAAAGAATATTTAATTAAAGTAAATAAGAATAATAAACTTCCTACAGTATGGAGTCAAATTTTAGCAAACGAACACTTTGGAACACTTACAACAGAAAGTATGGGAGGTTATACTTGGAAAGATAATTGTAAGCTAAACAGAATAACAGCATGGTCAAACAACCAAGTAACAGATGTACCATCAGAAATAATATATGCAAAAGATATGAGTACTAACAAAAAATGGTCTTTAGGGTTTAATCCAATGCCAGATGAAAATAATTATTATATAGCTTATGGTTTTGGATATGCAAGATATACCCACACATCATCTAAAATAAAGCAAACAATAGATATGTTTGTTCCAATAAATGAAAATGTAAAAATAAATTTACTAACACTTGAAAATAAAAATCCACAAAAGAAAACATTAAAATTAATATATTATATAAAACCAGTACTAGGAGAAGATGAAATAAAATCAAATGGAAATATAACAATAGAATATAATCATAAATCTAATTTGATAATTGCAAGAAACACCTTAGATGAAAATAAAAACAAAAATGTTTATATATCATGTAGTGAAAAAATAAATTCATATACAGGAAGCAAAAATTCATTTTTTAGAAATGGAGGTTTAGCAAATCCTGCAGGTTTAGACCAAGTTGAATTAAATAGAGAAAACTCATATTCAGAAAATGGAATAATTGCAATTGCTATAAATGTCACATTAGAAGCATTTGTAACAAAGAAAATATCATTTATGATAGGTGAGGAAGAAACAATTGAAGAATGCCAAGATATAGCTTATAAATATGCAAATATAAATAATTGTAAAGATGAGTATTTAAACACAAAAAGATATTGGAGTGATATTATAAATAAATTACAAGTTAGTACTCCCGTAGAATCTACAAACATATTATTAAATGGGTGGCTTATATACCAAGTAATTGTATCAAGACTATTTGCAAGAACAGGATTTTATCAATCTGGTGGAGCTTATGGCTTTAGAGACCAACTACAAGACAGTATGGCAGTAAAATATTTTGCACCAGAAATTACAAGAAAGCAAATATTACTACATGCAAACCATCAATTTGAAGAAGGTGATGTACAGCATTGGTGGCATGAAGAAACAGGAAGAGGAATAAGAACAAGAATATCTGATGATTTATTATGGCTTGTATATGTAACATGTGATTATATAGAATTTACAAATGACTACAGCATACTAGATGAAAAAGTTAAATATAAAAAAGGAAAATTGCTAGAAGTAGGAGAAAATGACAGATATGATGCATATCCAGATTCTGAAAATGAAGGTAGCATTTATGAGCATTGTATAAAAGCAATAGAAAAATCCTTAAACTTTGGAAAACATGGACTTCCAAAGATAGGAACAGGAGATTGGAACGATGGATTTAGCAATGTTGGAAGCAAAGGAATAGGAGAAAGTATTTGGCTAGGATTTTTTATGTATGATGTATTAAACAAATTTATTCCTATTTGTAAACTAAGAAAAGATGAACACGCAGAAAAATATGAAAAAATAGCACAAGAACTAAAAAAAGCATTAAATACAGAAGGTTGGGACAGTAGATGGTATAAAAGAGCATATACAGATAATGGAGATGTATTAGGAAGCTTGCAAAATGAAGAATGCAGAATAGATAGTATTGCACAAAGTTGGTCTGTAATATCAAATGCAGGAGAAAATGATAAAAAATATATAGCAATGGAAAGTTTGGAAAATCATTTAGTAGATAAGGAAATTGGAATAATAAAACTTTTAGATCCACCATTTGAAAAAAGCAAATTAGAACCAGGATATATAAAAGCATATTTACCAGGAACAAGAGAAAACGGTGGACAATATACCCATGCTGCCATTTGGACAGTAATTGCACAATCTCTTCTAAATGCAAATGACAAAGCCTATGAATTCTATAGAATGATAAACCCAATAGAACATTCGAGAACAAGAGAAGAATGCTACAAATACAAAGTAGAACCATATGTAATAGCAGCAGACATATATGGACAAAGTAACTTAGCTGGAAGAGGTGGCTGGACATGGTATACTGGCTCAGCATCTTGGATGTTTATTGCAGGAATAAAATATATATTAGGCCTAGATATAAAAAATGGATATTTAAAGCTAAACCCACATGTACCACAAAATTGGTCAGAATATGAAATTAGGTACAAATATAAAAATAGCATATACAATATAAAAGTAATAAAACAAAGTAACAATTTTGAAACAAATTATAATAAAAATATGAAATTTATTTGTAACGGAATTGAAATAGAAGAAAAAAAGGTTAAACTAGAAGACAACGGCATTTACAACATTGAAATAATTTTGTAATGCTTTAGGGTGTTTCGGGGGACGTGTCACTAAAACACCCTAAAGCACATAAAAGTAAAACTTGTAATTTGTCTGTAATATTTTAGTAATAATATTGAAAAAAGCTTTGACATATACTTCATGTAGAGTTATAATAAATGCAAAATGGTATGGAGGATTCTATATGGACGAAAGAAAAAATGTTGGATATTATGGAGACATAAATAATGTTAGAGGAGTAAGATCATCAGCCACAAATAAAACTCGTTATTCACAACAAGGGCAACCAGTGAGAAAAAGACAAGTAAATGGTACAGCTAAAAGCATGCCAAATTATAGAGCTAAAAGTAATATGACAAAAGAGCAAAGAAGAAAACTTGCAAACCAAGCAAAGTTAAGGCTTGCTGCATTTTCTTTGGCTACTGGTGTTTTATTAGGTGTAGGAAGCACTACATTAATTAGTACACTTGCAAGAAACTATAATTCCGTAGCTGAAAGTAAAGAAGCAACAAAACAAGCAATAGAAATTGCTAATGAATATGATGATTTTATAACAGACATAGAACAAAATTCTCAAATTACAAGCAAGGAAGATGTAAATGGCTTGAAACAATTAGAAGATGCTATTGCAAAATATACAGAATTAAAATATAAAAAAGATAAAACATTTAACGAAGAACAAGAATTCTTAGATGTATGCAGAACAATATGCGATTCAAGAATGCTAGTTATAGATACATACACAGATTCTATAAAAAATAAATTAGCTGAAGCATTTGGAATTGTAGATCCAAAAGAAATTGATTCAATAGATATTCATGATTATTTGAATTATAATAATGGAAATGGAAAATATGTACATAAAAGAGAAATAACATTACCTGATTATACACAAATAATAGAACATCCTATGTCATATAGTGATGATGTAAAAATGCCAAAAGAATTAGCAGAAAATGTTACTAATGCAAGAAAATTATTAGATACAAGATATAATTTTGATACAATGACAACGGATGAATTACCTGTTGATGAAATTATAGATACATTCCAAGAAGCTCTAAATTTTAATAATTATAAAATAGTAAGAGATGAAAAAGGAAATATATATATGGAACCAATAGAGCAAGAACAAGATGCTCAGCAAGAACAAACAAATGATGAAGAAAGATAAATATACTAAAAAGAAGGTGGGGGTTCTATGAAAGAAGAATTAGATCCAAATAAAAAGACAATATTGGTAGTTGATGATGAAAAACCAATAATTGATATATTAGTATATAATTTAAAAAAGGAAGGTTATAATACTTTAGAAGCAACAGACGGAGAAATGGGTTTAGAAGTGGCAACAACTGAAAGACCAGATTTAATTCTTTTAGATGTTATGCTTCCTAAAATGGATGGACTAACAGTTTGTAAAAGAATAAAACAAACATATAATGTTCCAATTTTAATGATTTCTGCAAAAGATGAAGAAATTGATAAAATTGTAGGATTAGAACTTGGTGCAGATGATTACATTACAAAGCCTTTTAGTGTAAGAGAGTTAATGGCAAGAGTAAAAGCCAATTTAAGAAAAATTGATGACGAAAGAGAAGAAAAGAAAAAGCAAGAAAGTAATAAAGCAAATAAAATCGTAGTAGGAGATTTAGAGCTAGACCTAGAAAAATTTGAAGTAAGAGTAAAAGGACAATTAAAGTCATTAACACCAAAAGAATTTGAACTTGTAAAATACCTAGCAATGCAACCTGGAGTTCCAGTAACAAGAGAAGTACTATTAGAAAAAGTATGGAATTACGAGTATTATGGAGATATAAGAACAGTAGATGTTACTGTATGCAGAATAAGAGAAAAATTGGGAGACAGTACAAAAAATTCAAAAATTATTATAAATAAGAGAGGAATTGGATATTATTTAGCTTCTAAATAATGGATAAAAAATGAAAAATATACAAACAAAAATATTGTTAATTCTTTTTATAATAGGAATAGTAATAATACTTGTTACAGGAATAATTTTTACAGGAATTTTAAATGAATCTAATTCTATTATAGAAACGCAAATATCATCTGAGCAAATGCATAATTTAGCTAATATGCAAATGGAACAAACTAAAATACTAATATTATGTGCAATATTAGTATTTTCTTGCATTGTATTAATTGTAGGATTTGTAATAATGCAAACAATTATAAAGCCAATGGACAAGCTTATATTAGAAACAGAAAAAGTAACAAACTCAGGAAATGGAAAATTAGTTGAAGTTGGAAAAAGAAAAAAAAGAAAAAGAAAATCAGAAGTAGATACACTAACAAATATAATAGGAGTAATGACTGGAGAACTAAAGCAAAAGTTAAATCAAGTAGATAGACAAAGAAGAGAAATAGAAGCAATACTCGAGCATATGAATGATGGAATTTTAGCATTTGATGATAAAGGTAAATTATTACATATGAACCCTGCTGCAAAAGAAATGTTAGGCTTACAAAATGAAAAAACATTTGATGAAATATTTAAAAAATTAAATGTAGATATCAATATGGAAGCAATTTTATATTTACAAAATTGGACTTCATCTGAACAAAGAGTAAATGTAGAAGATAGAATAGTAAATATATTTTTTGCACCATATAAAGATGAAAATGATTTATCATCCGGCATAATTGCAGTATTACAAGATATAACAGAACATGTGAAACTAGATGAAATGAGAAAAGAATTTGTAGCTGATGTATCGCATGAGTTAAAAACACCAATAACTTCAATAATAGGATATGCAGACACGCTTCAAGATGGAGAATATGATGAAGCAACCACAAAAAGATTCTTAAGTGTTATATCTCAAGAAGGAAGAAGAATGTCAAACCTAGTAAGTGATTTATTAACATTATCTAGATATGATAATAAAAAAATGAAAAGAGATTTAACTGAATTTGATCTAGGCGAGCTTACAAAAAAATGTGAGGAAAAATTAAAAATAGAAATAGAAAAGAAAAAACAAAATGTTGAATGTTATGTAACAGCAGATGTACCACCAATAAAAGCAGATAAAGCAGGTATTGAAAGAGTTATATTAAATGTATTATCAAATGCAATAAAATACACAGGTGAAAACGGAAATATAAAAATATATGTTGGATTTGTATACAATGACGCATATATAAAAATAATAGATAACGGAATTGGAATTCCAAAAGAAGACTTAGGAAGAATATTTGAAAGATTCTATAGAGTAGATAAAGCACGTACTAGAGAAATGGGAGGAACAGGATTAGGACTTTCAATCGCAAAAGAAATAATAGAGCAAAATAATGGAAGCATAGATATAAAAAGTGAGTATGGTAAAGGAACAGAAGTTGTAATTAGAATTCCAGCGATGAAAAAACAAAATTAGAGAGGTAGAAAATAATGAGTGAAAAGACAAAAAATATATTAGAATGGGTAGAATGTATAGTTATAGCTGTAATATTAGCATTACTTATAAGATACTTCGTAGGAACACCAACAGTTGTTCAAAAAGAATCTATGTATCCAACATTAAAACAAGGTGAAAGGCTAATATTAAATAGATTAACTAGAACTTTTAAACAAGTACCAGAAAGAGGAGATATAATAACATTTGAAGCCCCAACAATAATATCTGTAAATCCAGAAACAGCAGACCTAAATAATCCAGTTGCCACATATTCAAATGAACCAACTAATATATTTTCTAAATTTACCTACCACGTTCTAGAATGGGGAAAAACAAGTTATATTAAAAGAGCAATTGGACTTCCAGGAGACCATGTAAAAATAGAAAATGGAAAAGTATATATAAACGATCAAGAACTAGACGAATCATCATATTTACAAGAAGGAGTAGTAACAGAAGCAAACGGCGGAGCATTTACAGATATAACAGTACCAGAAGGTTATATATTTGCAATGGGAGATAATAGAGAAAATTCTGTAGATTGTAGAAGCTTTGGCTGTATACCAATAGAAAAACTAGAAGGGACAGTAGTATTAAGATTTTGGCCACTAGACAAATTTGGAACAAATATAGTAGCAAAATAAATTTTACAAAACCAAATTAAATTTAAGGAGTAAACATATTGAACTTTAACGAAATTATAGGAAATAGCAAAATAAAGCAAGACCTACAAGAGGCAATTGATAATAATACAATTTCACACAGTTACATGTTTGTTGGCATAGATGGAATAGGAAAAAGGTTAATTGCTAAAGAATTTGCAAGAAAAATATTATGCCTAAATAAACAAGATAAAAACTGTAATACCTGTGATTCTTGCATAAAATTTAATTCTAGTAATAACCCAGACTATCTAGAAATATATCCAGATGGAAATTCTATAAAAATTGCACAAGTTAGACAAATGCAAGAAAAAGTTTATCAAAAACCAATAGTTTCTAATAAGAAAGTATTTATAATTGATGATAGCGAAAAAATGACAGAAGAAGCCCAAAATGCTTTATTAAAAACTTTAGAAGAACCACCAGAGTATATGGTAATTATTTTAATTACATCTAATGAAAATAAATTACTAAACACAGTAAAATCGAGATGTATTAGAATAAATTTTATTCCACTTACACAAAAAGAAATATCAACATATGCAAGTAAAAATCAAATAAATATAACATCACAAAATATATTAGAAATGTGCGGTGGAAGCATCGGAAACTTGGAAAAAATAAATGAAAACATTGATTCATATAATAAATTAGAACAAGGAGTAATGAAATTAATAGAGGAAAAGCTAAAAAACATTGTTGAAGTTATGGACTCATTTAATATATTATATGAATCAAAAGATATTATACAAGACTTACTAGACTATATGACAGTTTTAATGTATGTACATATAAGTAAAGAAAAAGATTACAGACAAAAGTTTTTAAACACCATAAGACAAATAGAAGAAACAAAAAGAAGATTATATTCAAATACAAATTATGACATGAGCATAGATAATTTGCTATTTAAAGTTTGGGAGGAGTTTAATGAAAACAATAGTAGGAGTTAGATTTAGAAAACCTGGAAAAGTATATTTCTTTGATCCAGGATATATAAGATTAAAGGTAAAAGACAAAGTTGTAGTTGAAACATCAATGGGAGAAGATATTGGAGAGGTAGTAATTGCAAGAAGGCAAATGCTAGAAGAAAAAATTACAGTTCCATTAAAAAAAGTAATTAGATTAGCTAATAAAAAAGACTTAAAAAAGCTTGAAGAAAATAAAGAAAAAGAGAAAAAAGCATTTAAAACATGTAAAGAAAAAATAAAAAAACATAACCTAGAAATGAATTTAGTAGATGTTGAATATAAATTTGACAATAGCAAAATTATATTTTACTTTACAGCAGATGGAAGAATAGACTTTAGAGAACTTGTAAAAGACTTAGCAGCAATCTACAAAACTAGAATAGAATTAAGACAAATAGGAGTAAGAGACGAAGTAAAGAAAATTGGCGGAAATGGAGTATGTGGTAGAGAACTTTGCTGTTGTACATTTTTAAACAACTTTGATATAGTATCAATAAAAATGGCAAAAGAACAATGCACATCATTAAATCCATCTAAAATATCTGGAAACTGTGGAAGACTTATGTGTTGTTTAAAATTTGAACAAGATGTATATGAAGAAAAACTAAAAAGACTACCAAAAGTTGGATCTACAGTAAAAACACCAGATGGAGAAGGAACAGTATCTGGGGTAGAAGTATTAAAAGAAGCTTTAAAAGTACAATTTAAGAAAGATGATATTACAACATATAAAACATATAAAGCATCTGATGTTAAAGTAATAAAAAGCTCTAATTCAGAAAATACAGTAGATTCAGAAGAATTAGAAAACTTAAAAGAATTAGAAGCATTAGAAAAACTAGAAAAAGAAGAGCTAAAAAACATAGACGCAGAAGAAGACTAAGTCGGTTTTGGATGCTTTTAGGGACGTTTAACTAAAACATCTTTTGGGTGTTTTTGGGGACAGGTTAAAAAAATATGAGAAACTTTTGCTGACACACTAACAAAACAGTTAGTGTGTATTTTTAATTTAAAACAATAAAAAAGATATAAAAATTCCACAATATTAAAAAAAGTTATAACTGATTATATAAGAAATTTTTAATTTTTATATTGATTTATAAGTAAATATAAACTATAATATATGGAGGAACAAATATTGAAAAAAAATTTAGAAAAGTCCGAATTAACAAAAGAAAAATTAGTTTGTGTACCATCTGGTTTAATAAGTAAAGAAGGAAAAGACATAATGAGCTGGACTCTAAAAGAATGCTTAGTAAGTGAAGAATCTGAAAATTTGGAAATACATGATATAATAGAGTATCCAGTTGATGAAATAGAGAATACACCACAGGAAAGCTTTTTCGGACATATTTTACCAGAAAAAATATTTATCCCTTTTTCTTAAATGTCCTTGACAAGGGGTACATTTTAAAAAAATTGTTAGAGAAAAAAATGAATATAGAATTCATTTCAGAAGTAACAGGTCTTACAATTGAAGAAATAGAAAAACTTAAATAAAAACACACATCAATTTATGTCAGTAATAAAGTATATTCATTGACAAAGTTTTGAATTTATAACTGTAAAAATTGGCAATTTTTATAAAATTATACCTGCAAAAAATGAAAAACATTTAAAACTTATAAAATCTGTAAAATTATTACAAATCCATTACAATTATTGAAGCAAAAAAATATATATGTTAATATGAAGTTAATATATAAAATATATTAGGGATAAATCGGAAGGCCAACTCTACCAACAACAGGGTTTATCGTGGGGGCAATTACAACAACAATGGTACTAATTCGGCAGTCAACCGTAACAACAACAATCCTACTAATAGTAACAACAACAGACGGTTGCAGGGCTGCACTCTAATATCAATCCAGATGATTATTTTTACGGAAGTAGTCCAGAGATATATTAGATATTAAAGAGGTTTATTCCTTCCTAATTTAGGTAAATATGAATCGTTTTAAAATACATACCGGTAGATATTCGACAGTATGTATTTTAATTATGTTATAAAAAAACTTTCAAAACCAAAGAAATTAAGCAAAAGATAATTACAAATTTATTACAAATAATAAAATTTATTGAAACAAAAAAACAATTATGCTATTATAAAAATGTATTAGGGATAAATCGGAAGGCCAACTCTACCAACAACAGGGTTTTGCGTGGGGGCAGATACAACAATACTGGTAGTAATAGACCCGCAATAAACCGCAACAACAACAATCCGACTAATAGCAACAACAACTACGGTTGCAGGGCTGCACTCTAATATCAATCCAGATGATTATTTTTACGGAAATAGTCCAGAGATATATTAGATATTAAAGAGGTTTATTCCTTCCTAATTTAGGTAAACATGAATCGATTTAAAATATATACCGGTAGATTTTCGACAGTATATATTTTAAGAAAAAATAATGTTTTAGTTTAAAATAAAAAATTAAAAAATAAAAAAGTAAGGAGGTAAGGTGTTAGCCTATTAAAGTTAACAACCATGAGAGAAAATGAAGAAAAAAACAGTGGTAAAAATTATTGCAATTACAGTTAGTTTGCTAATTATAGTAGGAGTTGTTTTTGCTTTTACGTATAATAAAAATATAGAGACGGCAACAGCAAATGAAGAAGCAACAAAAGCAGAGACAAAAGCGATAGTGTTAGAAGATAATAACTATATGCATGTAGA
>CALXJR010000016.1 GCA_944388675.1 uncultured Clostridia bacterium | reverse complement strand
AAAATTTACATTTTTTCTTTCAACAGCTTTACCATTCCAAGTAATTTCACCTGAGTCTTTTTTTATTATTCCTAGTAGCATTCTAATAGTTGTAGTTTTACCTGCACCATTAGTTCCTAAAAGTCCAAATACTCCTGGTTTGTCTAATTCAAATGAAATGTTATCAACTGCTTTTTTTCCTACAAATGTTTTACTAACATTTTCTAACTTAAGTCCCATTATATTTTCCCTTTCTATACAAATTTGCCAACATTATACTTTCTACATAAATCAAAGTCAATAATTTTCGCCCATTTTGGACGGTCCTTTTTAGACGAATGTTTTAGAAAAGTCCAGTACATTTATACTGAACTTCTTCTTATATTATTTATTTTTACTTTTATTTAATTCCTCTTTTAAATATTCATATACATAACTAGAAGATTCATAATATAAGTGTGTTCCAAAATCATTTAAGAGTTCAAAAGTTTTTGAATTATAAACAATATCCATTGCCTCTTCCATAGTAATATTATAATCTTCCATTAAATATTGAATTAAATCTTGTGTAATACATTCAACTAAATAATTTAATTTTTCTAATATCATATTTTATACTCCTCTCAAGTATTTTAAAGCTTTCTCAGTATGAAAAGAATATTGGTCTGTTAATTCTTTATATGTGAGTTCTTTTATTAATGTATTTAAATCAATTAATCCATTTACAAAAGTTCTAAATAAAACGATAATGTCATCATCAGCAACAGGGCCTATTACTAAATCATATTTATTATCTAAATTACATTCTTTACTATGTGGGAATTTATAATTTCTATCTCTATTATTTAATATAAATTTTGCCCATTCCTTAGATGGTTTATCAAATCTTTTTATGTTTATTTCTTTATCTTTGAAAATTCTTTCGTCTAACTCAAACGAATTTACTGTTTTTATTCCGGCCTTCTCTTCTTACAACTCTTTCAGCCATAAATTCTGCCTGTTTTCTTATTGTTGTACAATAAAAGCCTTGTCCAAAATCTTTATAAGGTCTGCATTTTAATAAATCTATTTTTTCAATTTTTAAATTTGAGCCATGATATAATATCATTTTATATTTCCTCCATTATTCGAACATACTTGTTTTAAATCTTCTACGGCATCATCTAAACTAACTGTATGTTCTGCTTCATAGTTTTCTTTTAAAAACTCTATTCCTTTAAATTTTTTCAAATATAAATATGCTTCTTTACTTGAAATTTTACATTGTTTAGCAAATTCATTAATACATATTACAATATAATCAATCAATCTTTTTTCCTGTTTATACATATTTCTTCCCCCTATAGTATATATATTATACTACATTGTAGATATTATTTTCAATAATTATGCATTTATTAATTATAAAAGGAATATCTAATTTTTTAGATATTCCTTCTTTTTATTTAATTACTATTTCATCATTTTCTACTTCTGCTTTTGCTTTTTTGTTTGGTTTTACTTTTCCGTCTAATATTGCTTCTGCGATTTTGTCTTCTAACATGTTTTGTATAGCTCTTCTTAATGGTCTTGCACCATAGTTATTATCTACACCCTTTTTAGCAATTAAGTCTTTTACAGGTTCTGTGATTTCTATTTTAATGTTTTGAGCTTCTAGTCTTTTTGTTACTTGTGTAAGCATTATGTCTATAATCTTTTTAACATCTGCATCTTCAAGTTTATGGAATACAATTATATCATCTATACGGTTTATTAATTCTGGTCTAAATTGTTTCTTAACTTCTGCCATTACTTCTTTTTTAATATTTTCATAATCTTGTTTTACTTCTTCATTTTTGTCATCACCTGAAAATCCTAATTTATTTTTATCTGTAATTAATCTTGCACCAATATTAGATGTCATTATTATAATTGTATTTTTAAAGTTTACTGTTCTTCCTTGTGAGTCTGTTAATCTACCATCTTCAAGTATTTGTAATAACATATTCATAACATCTGGATGAGCTTTTTCAACCTCATCAAATAATATTACTGAATATGGTTTTCTTCTAACTTTTTCAGTTAATTGACCTCCTTCATCATATCCAACATATCCTGGAGGAGCACCTATTAATTTTGCAACTGAATGAGGTTCCATAAATTCAGACATATCAACTCTTATCATTGCATTTTCGTTTCCAAACATAGCCTCTGCCAACGCTTTAGCAAGTTCTGTTTTACCAACACCAGTTGGTCCTAAGAATAAGAATGAACCCGTTGGTCTATTAGGATCTGTTAGACCTACTCTTCCTCTTCTTATTGCTTTTGCAACTGCTGAAACAGCCTCATCTTGTCCAACAACTCTTTTATGAAGATTTTCCTCTAAATGTCTTAATTTCTCGTTTTCAGTTTCAGTTATTTTTGCAACTGGTATACCTGTCCAAGTAGCAATAACTTGAGCAATATTTTCTGAATTTAATGTTAATACTTTCTTTGTATTATTTTCTTTCCATTTCTTTTGAGCATCTTGTAATTTTTGCTTATTAGCTTTTTCTTCATCTCTTAATTTTGCAGCTTTTTCAAAGTTTTGAGTAGCTATTGCCTCTTCTTTTTCTTTGTCTACTTTTTCTATTTCCTCTTCTAACTTTTTAATTGAATCTGGTTTTGTAAGTGATTGCATTTTTACTTTTGATGCTGCTTCATCAATTAAATCTATAGCTTTATCTGGTAAAAATCTATCATTTACATATCTAGAAGATAATTCTACAGCAGACTTTATAGCTTCATCTGTAATTTTTACATTATGATGAGCTTCATATTTGTCTCTTAATCCTTCTAGTATTTTTATAGTATCTTCTTCTGATGGCTCAGCTACCATAACTGGACTAAATCTTCTTTCTAATGCTGCATCTTTTTCAATATATTTTCTATATTCATTTGTAGTTGTTGCACCAACTACTTGTATCTCTCCTCTTGCAAGTAAAGGTTTTAAAATATTTGCTGCATCAACAGCACCTTCTGCAGAACCTGCACCTACTATTGTATGTATTTCATCAATAAATAGAATGACATCTCCTGCTTTTCTTACTTCCTCTAGCGATTTCTTTATTCTTTCCTCAAAATCACCTCTATATTTTGCACCAGCGACCATTCCAGAAATATCTATACTTACAACTCTTTTATTTTTAAGCATTTCTGGAACATCTCCAGCAACAATTTTTTCTGCCAATCCTTCTGCTATTGCTGTTTTACCAACACCTGGTTCACCAATTAAACAGGGATTGTTTTTAGTTCTTCTAGAAAGAATTTGAATAACTCTTTCTATTTCATTTTTTCTACCTATTACTGGGTCTAATTTTCCTTCTTTTGCTTTTCTTGTTAAATCTGTTCCATATTGGTTTAATGTTGGAGTTTGATTAAAGCTTCCATAGTTTGAATTTCTATTAGAGCTTTGTTCTTGAGTATCTGATTCATTTATTGCTTTTACAATTTCATTATATAATCTTTGAGGATTTACATTCAAATCCATCAATATTCTTACAGCAACACTGTCTCCTTCTCTCATTATTCCAATAAGAAGATGTTCCGTACCTATATATTCACTACCTTGTCTTCTTGCTTCTGCAAAGGCATTTTCTATTACTCTTTTAGTTCTTGGTGTAAAGCCAATTGATTCAATATCTTCTATTGGACCTTCAGCATTTACTCCTACTAATTCTTCTATTTCTTTTAAAACATCATCACTTGAAACGCCTTGGCTTTCTAGTACTTTACTTGCAACACCATTTTGTTCTTCTGCCAAACCATACAATATGTGTTCTGTTCCAATATATTTATGTCCAAGCTTTCCTGCTAATTCATTTGCAAGAACTATTGCTTGTTCTGCACTATTAGTAAATTTATATGTCATAATTATCCCTCCTTTAATTATTAATAATTTGTTTTATTGCTTCTGCTCTTTTTAAGTCTCTTTCATTACTATCCATAATTTTTCCAAAATATTTTTGTAAATTTGCAGGTTTTGTATATAGTATTAATTTTTTAACTTTTGTATCATCAAGCTCTTGTATTACACCCATATCTGTTCCTAATTTTATATCAGATAAGAGTTCAATACATTCATTACTTGATATTATTCTTGCATTAGTTAGAATACCATAAGCTCTATAAACTTTATCTTCAAATCTTAATGTATCTTTTCCTAAATATTTTCTAGCAATTCTTTCCTGTTCTACAACTTTTTCTGTTATAGCTTTCATATTTTTTACAACTTCTTTTTCTGTAATTCCTAAAGTCTGGTTATTAGAAATCTGATACATATCACCCATACTTTGACTTCCTTCACCATAAACTCCTCTTACATTCATTCCAAAATTATTTACAATATGTAAAACTTTATTTAAATTGCCTGTTTGTGCTAAACCTGGAAGATGTACCATTACAGAAATTCTAAGTCCTGTACCAACGTTTGTTGGGCAAGCTGTTAAGTATCCATATTTTTCACTATATGCATATTTTACAAGTTTTTCTAGCTTTTGATCTATTTCAATAGCTAAACTCATTAATTCTTCTATTGCTTTTCCTTCTCCAAATACTTGCATACGAATGTTATCTTCTTCATTAATCATCATACAAATATTTTCTTCATCATTTATTAATATTGCACAGCTTTCATCAGAGCTATTTGCAAAATCAGGACTAATTATATTTTTTTCAACTAAAGATTGTTTTGTTATTTCATCCATGTCCTTTAACTTTAATAGTCTTAGGCCATATCCTAAAGCTGGTACTATATTTTCAATTTGTGAAAGTATATTTTTCTTATCTAGTTTTGTACATCTATTTTCAAAATTAAATCCTTGTAAATTTCTTGCAAGTCTTACTCTTGTGCTTACAACTACATCTGAGTCTTTTCCGTTCTGTAAATACCAATTTGACATATTTTTTACTTCCTTTCTACACTATTTACTTAATTTTTTTATTTCATCTCTGATTTTTGCTGCATCTTCATATCTTTCTTCTTTTATTGCATCTTTTAAGTCTTGTTGTAATTTTGATAATTTATCTGATGTTTTTTCTTCTTTAGAATTTTCCTTTTTATTTGTTACTTTATTTTCTCCTGTATTATTCATTTTTGCATCAATATTTAATGGTTTTCTTCCAACATGTCTTGTATTTCCTTGAATATTCTTTAAAATAGAATCTAATCTATCTGAGAACATTTCATAACAATCTGGGCATCCTAATAATCCTGTTTTTATAAAATCATCATATAGTTCTCCACAATTATTGCACTCATTGTTCTTTTCTTTCATAAAACTTGGTAATAATTGACTTTCATAATCATCATCAAAGAAATCTCCTAAGAAATTAGAAAAACTGATTGGCATACTCATTTTAAAATTACTTATACCCATTTTTTCTGCACAGTCCTCACATAAAATCATTTCTTTTTTATTTCCATTAACTATTTGTGTATATCTAATGCTAGCCTCATTTTTTCCACAATTTTGACATAACATATTAATCTACCTCCTAAAATTTTAATCTTCTACTAAATTTAAAAGCATATTTTTAAATATATTTGCTCTTAGTTCATCTCTATCTTTTGGATAGACTGTTAGTACATTATCACTTGTAGCAACTTTTAATAATTTTGCTTCAGTTTCTGTGACAATACCATATGATAAGAAATTACTTATAAATATACTTACTTCTTGAGCTGTTATTTTATCTCCTACACTAGATATTATATGCATTAAGTAATTGCTTTTGGTTATGTTTATTTTTTTAATTGTTATATGACCACCACCGCCACGTTTGCTTTCTACATAGTAGCCCTGTGAAGGTTTAAATCTTGTTGAAATAACGTAATTTATTTGTGATGGAACACAATTAAATTTTTCTGCCAAGTCGTTTCTTTGTATATCTATACTATCTTCATCATCAAATAAATCTTTTATAAAATCTTCTATCATATCTGATATTCTCACTTTTGGTCGCCTCTTTTCTTTTTATTTTGACTTTGACTTTCTTTGACCTACAGATATAGTATAGCACTTTTTTGTTAAAAGTCAATACTTTTTTTAATCATTTTTATCTTTTTTAGTAATATCATTTAATTCTTCTGCTCTTCTTTTTTGTCTATCTAATCCTATCCATGCAAAATATGATGAAATAAATTCTCCATATCTTGTGCAACCTTCCCCACCTATAAGTTTATCTAGATGATGAAGTTCTTCATTTTTGGCATTATCATCTTTATCCATAAAAAATGCACCTCCTATTTTTTTATAGTTTGTGCATTTTTTATTTTTTTATAATTTTATTTTAGAACAAATTTTTCTATAGCTTCTGCTACACCATCTTCGTTATTATTAGATACTATTTCATCTGCATAGTTTTTCATATATGGTGCACAATTAGCCATTATAACACCAAGTCCAGAATTTTCTATCATTTGTTTATCATTCATATTATCTCCAATTGCCATTATCTCTTCTTTTTTTATATTTAATTTGTTTGCAAGCATTTTTATTGCATTCCATTTGTCTACATCTTTGCTTGTAATCTCTGTATAGTGGTATTCAACTGTTCTTTCTTCTGTTCCAGATGTTATAACTTTTCTTGACATATGCTCTACATCTAATACATCTATATCTTTTATTTGTCTTAATTTTTTTATTATTCCACCAAAAATAATTTTATTTTCATCACAGATTGTGATTTTTAACACATTAACATTTGGATTATTTTCGATGTATTGATAAATATTTTCCATGATTTTTATATTTGTTTTCTTTTCATCAGGCATCTTTTTATTTTCATTATTATAAAATAGTATATTATAATTTAATGATTTTGTAATTGTTAAATTCTCTGTATATACACTATAAAATATACTATTTTCTTCGCATATTTTTATAATTTGCAAAACTTTTTTTCTATTTAAAAATTTATTATATAAAACTTGTTGATTTTGGACATCATATAACATAGAGCCATTTCCACATATTAAATAGTTATTTGCTCCAACTTCATTTGCAAAACTTTTTGCAGATTGTATTGTTCTTCCAGAAGAAATTACAACTTCAGTTCCCATTTCTTGAGCCTTTTTGATTGCTTCTTTGTTTTTTTCAGAAATAGTTCCATATGAATTTAATAAAGTTCCATCTAAATCTATTGCTATTAGTTTATACATATTATCTCCTTCTCCCCGTTTCGTTATTATACCATATTATATTTTTTTTGAATACATTTTTTTATATTTTCATAAAATTTCCAGTTTATTTTAGTTTTTTTTACACATCCTATATATTGAAAAAACAATTTGTTTTTTCTTTAAATAAAGATTCACATTCTAGGAGGTGAAAATTATGGCACATTCTTCAAGCAACAGTAACTACAAAGTAGTTCCAGAAGCAGCTGACGCATTAAATAGATTCAAATATGAAGTAGCTAGCGAAGTTGGAGTTAATCTAAAAGATGGATACAATGGTGATATATCTGCAAGAGATGCTGGTAGAGTAGGTGGAAATATGGTTAAGAAATTAATCCAACAAGCTGAAAGCCAAATGAAATAGTTTTATAATTAATTTATAATACTATTATTATTAGACAGGATTTTAAGTTTTGTTTTTATATATTTTATTGTTTATTTAATTAATTTTAGTTATATAAACTATGAAATACATAAGGCAGGATTTATTATCCTGCCTATTTATGATATTTTTAATATTTTATATTGATAGTTTTCATATTTTTCTATTGAGTATTTTAAAAGTTCTTTATAATCTTTTGTATTTTCTCTATATTTTGTTTTGCAAAATGCTTGCACTAAAGTTGTTTCTATTATTTTATGATTATATTTTACAATGTCTGGATTTATATTTATAGTTTTGTTTTTATTATTTTTTATGAAAGTATCATTCATTCTTACTATTTTATAATCTTCTGGTGCAAATCCTAATATTACTCTTATTTTTTCCATACAATTTGCAATTTCAACTTGTGCTATTTCATCATACATTTTTTTAATTGCCATACTAACAATATCTACTGTTCCTGATTCTTTATATCTCATAGGAAGATAAATGTTTATATCTTTTTTGCCTACATCTAATTCTGGTACTTTTATTTTTTTATAGTTTATATTTAGGTTCAGATTTTTTCCTAAAACACTAACTGTTAAATATGTTTTAATCTCTATAGGTTTGCTTAAATCTATTATTTTGTTTTGTTTTAGAATACTCATTTTTAATCTCCTCCTTAAATAAAAACTTTTGTTTGCTTTATGAACATATTTTATATTCTTTTATTAAATTTGTCAATAGTTTTTACGAACATTTTTTTGTTTTTATATAAAAATTTTTTCATTAATTTTTGCAAAAATAAATTGAAAAAAGTAGAAATATGTAATATAATGTTACTGTTGTAAAGAAAATGCAACAAATATTATCGTTTTGAAAGGAGCAAATAATATGATTTATTCAGAAGACGTAGAAAAAATGTGCGAAGTTGCAAAAGGTGTAAATCATGGACCAGCCCCAATTCCAGAAGAAGGAAAATGGGTAAAAGCAAAAGAAATTAAAGATATTTCAGGATTAACACATGGTATTGGCTGGTGTGCACCACAACAAGGAGCATGCAAATTAACTCTAAACATTAAAGAAGGTGTAATTCAAGAAGCTTTAGTTGAAACAATTGGTTGTTCAGGAATGACTCAATCAGCTGCTATGGCTGGAGAAATCCTAACAGGTAAAACAATTTTAGAGGCTCTTAATACAGACTTAGTTTGCGATGCTATAAACACTGCAATGAGAGAATTATTCTTACAAATTGTTTATGGAAGAAGTCAATCAGCATTCTCTGAAGGTGGACTTACAATAGGTGCTGGACTAGAAGACTTAGGAAAAGGACATAGATCTCAAATAGGAACAATTTATTCTACATCACTAAAAGGACCAAGATACCTAGAAGTAACAGAAGGATATGTTCTAGAACAAGCATTAGATAAAGATAATCAAATTATTGGTTATAAAGCTTTAAACTTTGGAAAAATGATGGATAACATCAAAGCAGGAATGGATGTAAAAGAAGCAATAGATAAAGCAACAGGAACATATGGAAGATATGCTGATGCTGTAAAATACATAGACCCAAGAAAAGAATAATAAATTAATTGTATGAAAGGAGCAAATAATATGGCAGTAACATTTGAAGGTTATGAAAGAAGAATAAATCAAATTATGCCCGTATTAAATAAGTATGGAATTAAAGATTTAGAAGAAGCAAGAAAAATATGTCAAGATAAAGGTTTTGACCCAGTTGAAATGGTTAGAGCAATTCAACCAATTTGTTTTGATAATGCTTGCTGGGCTTACACAGTAGGTGCAGCAATTGCAATAAAGAAAGGTTGCACTAAAGCAGCCGATGCAGCAAAAGCTATAGGAGAAGGATTACAATCTTTCTGTGTACCAGGTTCTGTTGCAGATGACAGAAAAGTAGGATTAGGACATGGAAATTTAGCATCTATGTTATTATCTGAAGAAACAAAATGTTTTGCTTTCTTAGCAGGACATGAAAGCTTTGCAGCAGCTGAAGGTGCAATAGGAATTGCAAAATCAGCTAACAAAGTTAGAAAACAACCATTAAAAGTTATTTTAAATGGTTTAGGAAAAGATGCAGCTCAAATAATATCAAGATTTAATGGATTTACTTATGTAAAAACAGATTTTGATTATTATACAGGAAAATTAACTATAGTAGAAGAAATACCATATTCAAAAGGAGAAAGAGCAGAAGTAAGATGCTATGGAGCAAATGATGTTCGTGAAGGTGTTGCTATAATGCACTATGAAGATGTTGATGTTTCTATAACAGGAAATTCAACAAACCCAACAAGATTCCAACATCCAGTTGCAGGTACATATAAGAAAGAATGTTATGAAAAAGGAAAGAAATACTTCTCAGTTGCTTCAGGTGGAGGAACAGGAAGAACATTACATCCAGATAACATGGCAGCTGGACCTGCTTCATATGGTATGACAGATACTATGGGAAGAATGCATTCAGATGCACAATTTGCAGGATCTTCATCAGTTCCAGCTCACGTTGAAATGATGGGATTAATAGGAATGGGAAATAACCCAATGGTTGGAGCTACAGTTTCTATTGCAGTTGCTGTAGAAGAAGCTATGAAGAAATAAATTTGTAATTCTAAGATTTTCTAAATAGCAAAGCTATTTAGAAAATCTTATTTTTTATATTTTATTTTGATTTAAATTTAATTCTTCTATTAAAGCCTTTTGTAGTATTTTAGAAAAATTTATATTAGCTTTTTCAGCTTTAGTTTATTAAAAACCTGTTCTAGGCAACTTTTTCTTTTCTTCTACATTATAAACTGTTCCTGTAGTTTTATCTTCATCTGTTACTTTGTAGTCTTTGTCATAACCTTCTAATATAGTAAAGTTTTCTATTTTTGTGTCATTTTCTAAATTATCTTTTAATTTCATGTAAATATGTGGTTTTTGCTCATTTGAAAATCCCACATCTACTTCTCCAAAGCATACTTTTATTTCTGTTATTTCTTCCCCTTCTTCTAAGTAAATATTTGTTAAATCTATGTAATTGTTTGCTTTACTATTTAGGTCTTTTTTTAGAACAAGATAATCAGCTTTTCTATTAGTTTTATAATAAATGCTATAAGTAATATCTTGATTATATGTACCAGTTTCTATTTTTGTAATTTTTGCATATTGGTTAGGCAATATATCATACCATGTAAAATCTGTAAGCTTAGTGTTTCCTGTATTTTTTATTGTAAATTCATAATCTATTTCTTCATTTTTCTTTACTATATTTTTACTTTCTTTTTCTATGTCTACTCCTGGATTTTCAGGTTCATTTGTAATTTCTAAATCTACAACTTCATTATTTTCTTTTATTTCTATATTAAACTTTTCATCATTTAATATATACCATTTTCCTGATTCTATTTCTTGAACCATATATTCACCTTTATCTAATTTTTTTGTTATAGCTATTCCCTCTTCATTTGTTATAACTTGGTCTACTAATTTTCCATCAGAATTGTATATATTAAACTTTGCCCCTTCTATAGGTGCTCCCGCTTCTAAATTTAATATATTATTTTTATCTTCACTTGTTTTTATTATTTTTATTTGTCCTTTTATTCTTTCATTTTCCACTATAACAGATGTTGTTACATCTTCTTTCACTATTGTTTCTATTTTTTTATCATTTAAGATATGCTTATCATCTGTTGAAATTTCTTTTAAAAAATATGTACCTATTGGTAGTAAACTAGTTTTTGCTATTCCATTTTCATCTGTTTTTATCTTTTCTATTACATTGTCATTTGAGTCTAATACCTCAAATTCTACTTCTTTTAGTTTTATGCTATTATTTTCTCCATCTACTTTTACAACTTCTATTTGACCTTTTTTCTTTTCATTTGAGATTGTTATTACAGATTCTTCATTCCATTTTATTGTTACATCTTTATTCTCTAAAGAAATTTTATATTCTTCTTTTGTTTTAGTTTCCTTTAATGTATATTCTCCAGTATTTATTCCTTCTATTACTGCTTCTCCTTTTTCATTTGTTACAAAATGTTTTACAACATTTCCTTCTTTATCTAATAAATCAAATTCTACTTCATCTAATTTTATATCTGAATTATCTTTATCATTTTTTATTACTTTCAAATTTCCTTTTTTGTGTTTATTGTATATGGTCATTTCTTTATTTTCACCATAATTTATTTTTATTTCGATTGGTGTATTATTTAATTCATATTGTTCCAGTGTTTCTATTTCTGTTAATGTAATGTTTTCTGGTTTTAGATTTGGAATTTCTATTATTCCATCTTTATTAGTAGTATAATCTCCTATGTTTTTTCCACTTTCTGAGTATTTAACATTAAATTTTACTCCAGCGATCGGAATTTTAGTTTCTTCATCTTGTTTTATAATCTTTAGACTTGATGCTTTAGGTACAATCTTGTAATTAAATTCAGCATCTATTATTTCTGTGTCTCCTGCAGATATTATATAATCTTGCAATTCTTCATTTTCGGCAAAAGCATAAAATACTGGATATGATTTGACATTTGCTCTACTTACAAAAATATTTTCATTTAATGTTTTAGTTAACTGTCTAATCGGAACTGCTACTTGAAAGATATCTGTTGTCATATTATATGTTTCTTTACCATTAGCATCCATAATTTTTGTTTCATCGGTTAATCCTTCTATTCCCACACTATAGCTTTCAATTGGTCTGTTACTGGTTAATTTGAATTTCTGTAATAAATATTCTTCTGAGCCAATTAACTCTACTGCTTCACTTTCTTTTGTAAGATTTAAATAAGCTTGAGCATAGTTTTCTGTTCCATTAATTCCATAGTTGTATAATTCTTCTGCAACTTCTAAAACTTTACCTCCTCTTCTTTGTACATCTTCTAATGATACATTTTCTCCCCAGCCAACTCTATTTGGTACTTCGTACTTTTCTTTAGGATTAATATTATCTACTAAACAATGTACAGCAGTTTTTGTTGCATAATATAAGTCGTCTTCACATTCCAATCCCCATTCTGAATAAGTTGTTCCCATACAGCCTTTATATAATACTCTCCATAATCTTTGGTCATTTAGCATATCTAGAGTTACATCATATGAATCTCCTGCTCCAGTACCTATTCCTTCTTTAGATGGTTCCACACAAAAAGCTGGAAGTTTTTTTCCGGTTTCAGGATCCACAAATACAACATAAACTACTTTTTTTAGTATATCTTTTCCCTTCATTTTAAGTACAGATATACAATCATGGTCTTTTTGTAATTTTATTATTTGACCAGGATGTAATTCAAGAGCAAATACAGGTAATGTATTTGTAATTAATAATATTAATAATAATATAATAGTTATAATTTTGATAAATTTCATATATTTTTTCCTTTCTTTAAAAATTTTATATTTTCTTTTCCACAGCTTGTACACACAATCTCTGGTTTACTTTATTTTTTATGCAGGTTATTAATGTTAGTTTATTTGTTTGGTCTTGCGTTAATAAACTCCAATCTGTTTCTAGTATTTCTGTTAGACTCTCTACAATATATTTTCTTTCTCCAAATTTTGTTATATATATTATTTCATCTCCTGGTATAAGTTCATTAATTCTTGCAAAATATGAATATTGATTTCCTCTATTGTGAGCTGCAAGGCCTACATTTCCATCATATTTTGCAGTTTCTTCTATGTGTCCAACAAAATCTTTTAGTACCTCATTTGAACTACCCTCTTTTACTGGTGCATCTAAACTAATTTTTTCTATTATAATTCTTCCTAGCATTTCATTTTCAGTACTCTCTTCTTGTGTTTCTTCATTATTATTTTCTGAGTATGTTTCTTCATTTTGGACAATATTGTTTGCTTCTTCTAGTACTTTTTTATCGTAGAAAAATAGACATAATAGTACTATTACTAAAACAAGCACAATAAACAATACAAATAGTTTTTTGTACATATTTTGTTTGCATCTCCTCTATATTTTGTTTGGGAATTTTTAAGAATTAAATTTTAAAAATTAAATAAATATTTGATATATCAAATTTAAACTAAACAAATTATACTGTGCAATTTTCTTTAAGTCAAGTATTTACAATGGTTTTCTTAGATAATCGTTCGCCTGATTTCGACATAATTTTAATATTTGATAAAAATATAACTGATTTTTTATTAATACTTCTTATATTTTTACAGTTAACCTATACAATAAATAAATGCCATTAGATTTCTCTAATGGCATTTATTTATGCTTCTGGTTCTATTAAACCATAATTTTTATTGTCCTTTAATTTGTAAATTACATTTACTTTTCCTGTATCTATATTAACGAATGTTAAAAATCTATTTTGTGGTTGATCTTCTAGTAATAATTTTGCATCTTCTGGTCCCATTGGCTTTATACTATAGTACATTGTTTTAATTATTTCGTCTTCTACTCCATGATCTTCATCTCTATTTGCATCTTTTACTCTTATAGATTCAGTCATATTTTGTTTATCTCTTTTTGTTTTTATTTTTCTAATTTGTCCTTCTAATATATCTATGTTTTTGTCTATTGATGCATAAAGATCTTTACTTGCTGTTACTGCTCTTGGAGATTCTCCCATAACTGATAATTGCATTTCTGCAACTTGATTATCTCCTTCTTTTTTTATTGTTACGAATAAATCTATATCTTCTGTATCAAAATACTTTTCTAATCTTTCTGATTTTGTATCAATATAGTTTTTGATTGCATCTGTTGCCTTTAGTTCCTTTCCTGTTATTTTTATGTTCATAAAAATCTCTCCTTTCAATTTATCTAACTTGTGTTTGATGTAACTTCATTATATATGTTTATTATATTTTTTTCAAGTGTTTTCGGCAATATCTTTTTTAATAGTATATTATTTAAAGAATAATTTACAAATTTCCAAACAATATTCAAACAAAAACACTACAATATGTTTTTTTAATCTATTGTACCTTGTTTACTATATTTCTATTTGTTTTATATGATTTATATAGTATTTATTTGATAAGTATATCTCTATAACATCTATGCGTATTCTTTTATTGCTTAATTTATGTATATATAAATAATATTTTGCTGTTTTTAAAATATGTGATTTTTTTATACTGTTCACCGCTTCAGCCGGATTTCCAAATTTAGTATTGGTCCTAGTTTTTACTTCTATAAAAACTAGTTCTTGCTTATCTTTTGCTATAATATCTATTTCACCAAATTTACATCTAAAATTTCTTTCTAAAATTTTATAACCTAAACTTATTATATACTTTGTAGCCAAATTCTCGCCCAGCTTTCCTATGTCTATCTTCTTCATATTTATGTTTTTGTATATCTACCTCCTGGTATTTGTTTAATAATACCTTCAATCTCCATCATAGTCAACAATGAGTTTAAGCTTTCTATATCTATATCTAATTGTATTGATAATTCATCTTTGCTTAGATTATTTTCTATTAATTTATAAATTTGTTCATACTTTTCTGGAATTTGTCTTTTATTATATTCTTCTAAGTTATTTTGCTCTTTATATAAGTCTGATATAAGTTCCTTTGGTGTTGTAATTAATTTTGCTCCATCTCTTAAAATTTCGTTTATTCCTGAGCTATTTTTACTATCTAAATTTCTAGGAATACAATATACTTTTTTTCCTTGACTTTTTGCATATCTTGCTGTTATTTTACTTCCACTTCTAGTTGATGCTTCTATTACTAAAACAGCATCTGCTAATCCGCTTATAATTCTATTTCTTTTTGGAAAATTAGATTTCAAAGTTTCTTCATTTTCTTCATATTCCGTTATTACACAACCATCATAGTTTATTATATCTTCATATAACCATATATTTTGTTTTGGGTAAACATCGTTAAGCCCTCCCCCAAGTACTGCAATTGTTCTACCTTTTTCTTTCATAGCACCTATGTGTGCTTCTGTATCTATTCCAATAGCTAGTCCACTTATTATACAAATATTATTTTTAGAAAGTTCTTTTGCAAATTTTCTTGCAAATTTTCTGCCATATTCAGTAGAATTTCTAGATCCTACTATTGCAACGATTCTTTCACAATTTAATAGAGATATATTTCCTTTACAATATATTTGTACTGGATATTCTTTTATTTTTAATAATCTTGTTGGGTATTCTTCCTGAAAACAATCTATTTTTATAATGTTATACCTCCTTATTAAATTTTCTAATTACCCCAATATTTTCTATCTAAACTTCTATATTGTATTGCTTCTAACAGATGATTGCTTCTTATATCTTCGCTTTCTTCTAAATCTGCAATTGTTCTTGCTACTTTTAATATTTTATTATATGCTCTTGCGCTTAAGCCTAGCCTTTCAAAAGCTGATTGCATTATTTGCATGCAAGTTTTATCTAAAAAGCAATATTTTGTTATTAATTTAGAGTTTAACTCTGCATTAGAAAAAATTTTATATTCTTTATATCTTTCTTTTTGTATCTTTCTTGCCTTATTTACTCGTATTCTAATTTGTTCTGATGTTTCTATTTTGTAATTTGATTGTAATTTTGAATATTTTACAGGACTTACTTCCACTTGTATATCTATTCTATCTAGTAATGGACCACTAATTTTACTAATATATTTTGAAATGGCTTTTTTACTACAAATGCATTCCTTTTCCTTAGAACCATAATAACCGCAAGGACATGGATTTATTGATGCAACTAGCATAAATTTTGATGGGTATGTTAAGCTATAGTTTAGTCTATTGATTGTAATTTTCCCATCTTCTAATGGTGTCCTAAGTAAATCTAAAACTGATTTACTAAATTGTTGCATTTCATCTAAGAATAAAACTCCAAAATGGGCTAAACTAATTTCTCCAGGCTTTGGATATGATCCCCCTCCTATTAATGATATGGGTGTTATTGTATGATGAGGAGCTCTAAACTGTCTAGTTGTTATAATTGGTTCATCTTTTGGTAAAATTCCTGCAACACTATAGATTTTACTTATTTCTAATGCTTCTTCAAAATTCAAGTCTGGTAAAATTGTTGGAAGTCTTTGTGCAAGCATAGTTTTACCTGAACCTGGCGGGCCAATCATTATACAGTTATGACCTCCTGCTGCTGAAATTTCAAGTGCTCTTTTTACATTTTCTTGCCCTTTAACATCTGAAAAATCTATACTATATTTTTCAGTTTTTTTAAACAATTCTAAAATAGTATTTTGTTCAATTTCTAAACTTGAATAGCTATTTAGAAAGTTTACAACTTCATTAATATTATTTACTCCTAGAACTTCTAAGTTATTTATTATAGCTCCTTCTTTTGCATTTTCTTTTGGTAAAATAATCTTTTTTATTCCTAATTTTTGTGCTTCTAAACACATCGGAAGTATACCATTTACTTTATTTATAGTTCCATCTAAAGAAAGTTCTCCAATAAATGCAATGTTTTGTTCTACAATTTTTACTTGTCCCAAGCTTTGTAATATTCCTATTGCAATTGGTAAATCAAAATAAGTACCCTCTTTTTTTAAATCTGCAGGGGACAAATTTACTACTATTTTTCTGCTTACAAATTGAAAACCCGAATTTTTTATTGCAGTTTTTACTCTTTCTTTTGCCTCTTTTACACTAATATCTGGAAGTCCGACAATATCCCAATAAGGCATCCCTGAAGAAATGTCTACTTGTACTTCAACAAGATAGCCATTTAAGCCATTTAAAGCTATACTATTCACTTTTGATAACATTCTGAAACCTCTTTTAGATTAAATTTACTTGAATTAATTTTACTGATTTAAAATTTAATTAGATTATAATAGATTTATTTAGTAAATGCAACAAAAACTCATCGTCAAATTCTTACATTAAACGACAATTGTTAAAACATTTAACTTATATTTATCAATTAAATATAAATTATAAAAGTAAAATGTTATAATTCTTTCTCATATATCATTTATTTATATATGTACTATGAACTATAACATTTTGCTATAATTAATTTTTATATAATTTATTATTTTTTATATATTCTAATATCTCTGGTTTTGTACAGTTTTTACATTCATTATATTCTTCATTTTTAATATAATTTCTTATTACTCCTGAATTTATTTCATTGTATTTAGGTAATTCTAATATTTTAAAATTATTTTTATTACTATTTAATAAAGCATTATTTTCTATAAACTTATCTAATTCTGATTCTTTATGGAATTCATCTTTTCTCTCAAATACTATATATTTATAATTCTCTACTAATTCAATTGCATCTTTCCATTTTGGTAATTTTTTTAAATTATCTGCTCCCATAATATAATAGCTTTCTATATTATGGTATTTATCATTTATAAGTTTAAATGCATCTATCGTGGATAAACCTTTATTTTGGTTTAATTCAATATCTTCTACATCTATATTATTTTCATCTTTACAAATGATTTTTAACATATTATATCTATACATCTCATCTATAAGTTCTGGCTTATTATATAAATTTCCAACAGGGACAAAATAAACTTTGTCCAAATTCAATTGTTTTAGCGCTGTTTTTGCTACTTCTAAATGAGCATATGTTGGCGGATTAAAACTTCCTCCAAAAAATCCAATTTTTTGCATTTTATCTTCTTCTCCTTATTTACTAAAGAAAATTATATTATTTTTAATGCATTTTGTAAAGTTTTTTGCTGTAATCCTTGCAAAATTGCTATTTTTATGTTAGAATAGTATCCGTTAAATAATAAACCTTAAGGGAGGTGCAAATAAAATGCCAAATATCAAATCAGCAATCAAACGTGTTAGCGTTATTGAGAAAAAAACTGAAAGAAATAATATGATTAAATCTGGATATAAAACAGCTGTTAAAAAATTTGAACAAGCAGTTGAAGCTGGAAATGTAGAAGATGCTAAAAAATTACTTGCAGAAGCTACAAAGAAAATTGATCAAGCTTGTACAAAAGGTGTTATTGTAAAAAATACAGCATCTAGAAAAAAATCTTTATTATCAAAAAAATTAAACGCTATGAATGCGTAAAATAAAAAATTGTGCACAGTTTTTTATTTACCCTTACTCTTTGTAAGGGTTATTTTTTGTCTTAAATTTCCACTATACTTTCTAATTTAACTATGTTACTATAATATTAGATTAATGATAATTTTAAATTTTATAGAAATGTTTGGAGATGATAACTAATGATTAAAAAAATTTTATCAGTAGTCAATTTTAATTATGATAAAAAAATCAAGAAATTAATGGTTTCAGGGATTAAGTTTTCTTTTATTCTAACATTATTTGCGACATTAATTATGGCAATATATATAAGTTATAACCAATCTTACATAGTTTATGAAGTTGGTACAAGTTTATTTAAATCTGCTACTATGTTTATATCAATGTTCATAATTGCTGGAACATCATTTAATTACATACTAAAAGAGCAATAATGTATTTAACAAATTTATGTCTATTAGTCGATTTTATGTAACTTACATTATAAAGAAAATAACAGAATATAGTATTCTATATCCTGTTATTTTAAGCTATTTTCGTACCTGGCTCCCAAAACAACCTGTCCCCAAAAACATCTATTGGCTGTTTTTTGAAAGTGTCCCCTGTTTTTTAAAAGTGTCCCCAAAAGCATCTTTTATTTTTGTAATTCTTCTAGGAACATTTTGTTTAGCATTTGTGGGTTTGCTTTTCCTTTTGTTTCTTTCATTGCTTGTCCTACTAAGAATCCTAATGCTCTGTCTTTTCCTGCTTTGTAGTCTGCAATTGATTGTGGGTTTGCTTCTAGTACTTTTAGCACTACTTGTTTTATTGCACCTTCATCAGATATTTGTATCCATCCTTTTTCTTCTACTATTTTCTTTGGACTTCTTGGATTTTCAAATAGTTCTTCTATTACTTGTTTTCCTATTTTTGTGCTTATTTCTCCATTATCTATTATTTCTACCATTTCTGCTAACTCGTCTGCTGTAAATGGTATTTCTTCTGGTTCCATTTCTTTTTCGTTTAATATTCTTGATATGTCTGAGTTTAACCAGTTGCATACTCC
>CALXJR010000015.1 GCA_944388675.1 uncultured Clostridia bacterium | reverse complement strand
TGGAGGCGCCACTCAGAATCGAACTGAGGAATAAAAGTTTTGCAGACTTCTGCCTTACCACTTGGCTATGGCGCCATAATAAAAAATTGTAACAAAAGTTACAAAAATAAAATGGAGCGGGAAGCGGGGCTCAAACCCGTGACCTCCGCCTTGGCAAGGCGGCGCTCTATCAACTGAGCTATTCCCGCGTATCAACAAGCAATTATAATAATAACAAAATTATAAGCAAAAGTCAAGTGTAATTTGACAATTTCCATAAATTAAGGTATAATAGTAACCAGTTGTTACCAAAAATGGTAAAGAAGAGATTTAATTTATATATTAGTATTATATGTTTGGGCGGAAAATTTTAGTATAGAAATATACATGATGTTAAAAATATATCTAGGAGATTTTAGATATATGTATTTTTGCGTATTAAAATTAAACATATAATTATTTATGAGCGGATTAAATAAAAAATAGAGTGACAACACAAAATAAGATAAGAGAAAAGGAGAGAAAAATTTATGACAAATGAAAATTTAAAACAAGAGACAAAAAATAGTACAAAAGAAAATAGTACTGCGAGAAACACAAAGAGAGGAGTTCATCATAGAAATTATACTAAAAAACTTAATACAACTAAGGATTCAGCAAATGAAAAGAGCATAGTAAAAGCAAATAAAAAGAATGAAAATTTAGTAAACATTAAAAAGCAAGAAAAAAGTCTAGTAAAACAAGAACATAGAGCTATTGTAAAAAAAGAAGATTTTAGATTAAAAAAACCAAGTATAAAAATAATTCCTTTAGGAGGAATTGAAGAAATAGGTAAAAACATAACAGTATTTGAATATGATAATGATATATTAGTTGTAGACTGTGGACTAGAGTTCCCAACAGAAGATATGCTAGGTATAGATTTAGTAATACCAGATGTAAGTTATCTTGTAAAAAACAAGGACAAAATAAGAGGAATGGTAATAACACACGGTCACGAAGACCATATAGGTTCAATTCCTTATGTATTACAACAAGTAAATATTCCAATATATGCAACAAAATTAACGGTTGGTCTAATAAAAGGAAAATTAGAAGAACATCATTTATTAAGAAGTACAAAATTAATAGAAGTAGAGCAAGGACAAACTATAAAACTTGGAAAATTCAGTGTTGAATTTATAAGAAGTTGCCATAGTATTCCAGACTCAGTTATGCTTGCAATAACAACACCTGCTGGAACAATCCTTCATACAGGTGACTTTAAAATAGATTATACTCCAATAGATGGTAAACCAATGAATTTAGGTAGAATAGCAGAACTAGGAAATAAAGGAATATTAGCACTTATGTCTGATAGTACAAACGCAGAAAGAAAAGGTTTTACAATGTCTGAAAGTTCTGTGGGAGAAGTTTTTGATAAACTATTTATGAACTGTAAAAAGAGAATAGTAGTTGCAACATTTGCATCAAATGTTCATAGAGTACAACAAATAGTAGATTCTGCAGTTAAATATAGAAGAAAAATAGCTGTTTGTGGTAGAAGTATGATAAATATGATAGAAACAGCAAGAGAAATTGGCTATATAAATGCACCTGAGGATATTTTTATAGATATAGATTTAATTAGAAATTACAATGATGAACAATTAGTAATAATTACAACAGGAAGCCAAGGAGAAACAATGTCTGCATTAACAAGAATGGCTGCAGGAGAGCATAAAAAAGTAACAATTACACCAAATGACTTAGTAATAATATCAGCAAATGCAATTCCAGGAAATGAAAAATTAGTATCAAAAGTAATAGATGACTTAATGAAAATAGGTGCTGAAGTTGTGTATAGTGCTTTAGCAGATGTACATGTATCTGGACATGCTTGCCAAGAAGAGCAAAAATTAATATTATCACTTGCAAGACCAAAATACTTCATACCAGTACATGGAGAATATAGACAACTAATAGCACACGCAGAAACAGCAAAAAAACTAGGAATACCTGCAAAAAATATATTCATAACACATAATGGAAGAATACTAGAAATAAGTGAAGATGAAGCTAAATTTACAACATCTGTACCATCAGGAAAAGTTTTAGTAGATGGTCTTGGTGTAGGAGATGTTGGAAACATAGTATTAAGAGACAGACAACACTTATCACAAGATGGATTAATAGTAATAGTATTAACAATGGACTCTTCAACAGGAGAAATTGTATCAGGACCAGATGTAATATCACGTGGATTTGTATATGTAAGGGAATCAGAGAACTTAATGGAAGAAGTAAAGAAAGTAATAAAAGACGAAGTAGCAGAATTTGAAGCAAACCATGTAACAGATTGGTCAACAATAAAATCAACATTAAAGGACAACCTAAGAGATTATATATTCCAAAAAACAAAAAGAGACCCTATGATATTGCCAATTATCATGGAAGTTTAATAATTATAGCAGGAAAATAGCTGAATTACTAGAAGTTACTAGATATAAAGTAAGAAAAATAATGAAATAAAATTAAAATCGCCCAAAAGGACCGTCCCAGATTGGCGAAAAAGGAGAGAGAAAGATATGGATTATAAAGATTTAGCTGATTTAATATTCCCAGATGCAAAACCGATTGCATATTATGAAGAAAAATATCCTGAGAGAAATTTGCCAGAAGGTGCTATTGTAACAAGATTTGCACCAAGTCCTACAGGTTTTGTGCATATAGGAGGATTATACCAATCTTTAATTGCAAAGACAATGGCTGAAAAAACTGGAGGTGTTTTCTTCTTAAGAGTTGAAGATACTGATCAAAAAAGAGAGGTTGAAAATGGTATTACAGATATAGTAAATTCTTTAAAGGATTTTGATATGTCTCCAGATGAAGGAATGATATCAGAAACAGAAGAGATTGGAAACTATGGACCATATAAGCAATCTTTAAGAAAAGATATATACCAAGCATATGCAAAATATTTACTTGAGCAAGGAAAAGCTTATCCATGTTTTTGTACTCCAGAAGAAGTAGATGAGGTAAGAAAAAAGCAAGAGGCTGCAAAAATAAGACCTGGCTATTATGGAGTATGGGCTAAATGCAGAAGTTTAACTGTAGAAGAAGCAATAGAAAAAATTAAAAATGGTGAAAAATACATAGTTAGATTTAAGTCTCCAGGTAGGGAAGATAGAAGAATTAAACATAAAGATGTAATAAAAGGTAATGTTGATTTTCCAGAAAATGATCAAGATATTGTTATAATAAAAGCAGATGGACTTCCAACATACCATTTTGCACATGCTGTTGATGACCATTTAATGAGAACAACTTTAGTAATAAGAAGTGATGAGTGGTTATCTTCAGTTCCACTTCATTTGCAATTGTTTGCGTCTTTAGGATTTAGACCACCTAAATATGCTCATATTTCACCAATTATGAAAAATGATAATGGAAATAAACGTAAATTAAGTAAAAGAAAAGACCCAGAAGCGGCAGTTTCATATTACAGAGAACAAGGAATTCCAGCTGATGCTGTAAAAGAGTATTTATTAAATATAGCAAATTCTAATTTTGAGAATTGGAGAAGAGCAAATCCAGATAAAGATATTAAAGAATTTGATTTTCAAATAAATAAAATGAGTGTTAGTGGTGCTTTGTTTGATATGGTTAAATTATTAGATATAAGCAAAAATGTAATTTCTAAATATGATGCAAATAAAGTATATGATGAAAGTTTAAAATGGGCACAAAGTTATGACAATGAGCTTAAAGACTTATTATCTAATAAAGAATATTCTATTAAAGTATTAAATATAGAACGTGGTAAAGCTAAACCTCGTAGAGATATTTCTAAATGGTCAGATGTAAAATATTGTATAGAATATATGTATGATGATGAATTCTTTAATAATAAAGATGAATATGAATTTGATAAAATTTCTGATAAAAATGAAATTAAGAAAATATTACAATTATATATTTCTAAATATTATAATGAAACAGATGACCAAACAACATGGTTTTCTAAGATTAAAGATTTAGCAGAAGAGCTAGGATATGCAAGAGAAGTTAAAGAATATAAAAAAGAACCTGAAAAATGGCCAGGACATGTAGGAGATATAAGCACAGTAATTCGTGTTGGTATTACAAAAAGAAAAAATACTCCTGATTTATATGAGATTATGCATGTGCTAGGAAAAGATTCTGTAGAAAAAAGAATAGAATTATTTGTAAAAAACAATTAATAAATTTGGCTATGTATTTATATACATAGCCAAAGTATTAATTGAAATAGAAAGGAGTAGATGTTAAACATCTAAATTAGTTATGGAATATAATGTTGGAGATATAGTAGAAACAAAGAAACCTCATCCTTGTGGAAGCAATAAATGGGAGATTTTAAGAATAGGTGTAGACTTTAAACTTAAATGTTTAGGTTGTAATCATCTATTGATATTAGAAAGGCCAAAGGCATTAAAAATTATCAAAAAGAAGGTAGAAAAATAACATGGAAGAAGATAAAAAAATATATTTTCAAGGTGGCATTTATATAAGAAAAGTACCATTTACAAAAGCAGAATTGTATTCTCATAATGGAATATATAACAAAAGTGATGGTGATGCTAAAGTTTTTACAGGAATGAATGATTTTTACTATTTAAAAATATCAGAAATTAAAGATGGTAAAAAAGATATGCATATGATAGGACAAAGAGGGGCTAATAATTATAGAGATATTTTAAAAGTAACTGATAGAGATATAGAAACAAAATATCAAAGTTTATTAGATTTTTTGCAAGAAGATAATTTTGTAGGAAAATTTGCTGAAAGTTCAAGAAAAATTACTAGAAGATATATCTACACAGGAAAGCCACCAATATTAGTACTATATCAATCACCAGAAAAAACTCTAATATATGATGGTATAGGAATGAGATTATATTCAAACTTAGAAATTAAGTTCTTTCTTGAGGATGAGAGGCACGAAGAAGCAAAAAGACCAAAAGATATATACATAACTGCTATGGAAGAGATATTAGAGAAAAAATCTTCCCATGATAAAACATTTAGAAAACTTCTACAGGAAAAAATTGAAGATAGAGAAATAGAATAAAAAATATAAAAATACCCCCGATAGCAATTTTATAGTTGCTATCGGGGGTAGGCTCTTTTTAAGCCGTCATACCGCCGAGACCACGAATCTTGGAGTCAACGACCAAGTCGTAGTTTGTCGAGCCGGTCAGGTTGCAGAGTAGAGAGCTTGCCATCACTTTGTTGAAGTGAATATCGGGAAGCTCGTTGGACAAGATATCGTAGGCGGAGTCTCGTGCGTGTTGGTCTGAGAAGAAGTAGGTTTTGGTTCGACGATCAGAAGCCCTGACGAATGACATTAAAAAGTCCCCTTTCAAAATTCCCTAAAAGGGAGTAATAGCAATATTATAACATACAAAGTAATACTTTGCAACTAATATTCGAGATATTTCGACAAATACTGCCATATATCTTCACTATATACCTTTCTTTCAGAAGAAAAAGGTAAAAAAGTCAAATCTTTTAAAGGATTTAAACTATTTTGAAGTTTTTTTACTGCATCATCAACTTTTGTTATTGCAATTTTATCTGCTTTATTAGCAACAATCAAGCAAGGAGTATTTGTATTAATAATATAATCATACATTAATCTATCATTTTCTGTAGGAGCATGTCTAATATCAATTAAAAAAAGAACTAAGCTAATTTTACCAACTTTTCCGCATTTTAGATAAATATTCTTCAATAAAATTACCCACTTTTATTTGCTCTTGTTTAGACATTTTACTATAACCATAACCTGGCAAATCAACAAAATAAAATTTGTCATCA
Organism: uncultured Clostridia bacterium; assembly: GCA_944388675.1. GTDB lineage: Bacteria > Bacillota > Clostridia > TANB77 > CAG-508 > CAG-245. Next base: position 13,969 of record CALXJR010000015.1, on the reverse strand, counting down.
ACATTATAAAAATTAATTTGTCTAGTTTTACCAGGTTCGCTACTAGTCCTTGCTAATTTTTTCCTGTTAAGCATAGTATTTATAAAACTTGACTTTCCAACATTGGATTTCCCAACTAAAACAATTTGAGGCAAATCGTTAGTAGGGTATTGTGAAGGCTTTACAGCAGAAACTTCAAGCCTTGGATTTTTAAAATTTAAAATCATTTATATCCTCCAAAAATCGCCCAAGAGGGTTGCCCCTTTTTGGGCGAAAATTTTTATTTTATTACTTCAAGTCCTCCCATATAAGGACGTAATACTTCTGGAACTGTTATACTTCCATCTTCATTATAATTGTTTTCTATAACAGCAATTAATCCTCTAGGGCTTGCAACTACAGTATTGTTTAAAGTATGTGGATAATAGTTTCCTTTTTCACCTTTTACACGGATTCCTAAACGTCTTGCTTGAGCATCTCCTAAAGTTGAACAGCTACATACCTCAAAGTATTTCTTTTGTCTTGGGCTCCATGCTTCAATATCACAAGATTTAACTTTTAAATCTGCTAAATCCCCAGAGCAACATTCTAGTTGTCTTACAGGTACATTAAAGCTTCTAAATAAATCAACACTTAGTTTCCACATTTTGTTATACCACTTCATAGAATCTTCTGGTTCACAAAGTACAATCATTTCTTGTTTTTCAAATTGATGTACACGGTATAATCCTCTTTCTTCTAATCCATGTGATCCTATTTCTTTTCTAAAACATGGAGAATAAGAAGTCATCGTAATTGGAAGTTCAGATTTCTTTAGAATTTGACCTTTGAATTTACCTATCATAGAGTGTTCTGATGTACCAATTAAGTATAAATCTTCTCCTTCAATTTTATACATCATTGCATCCATTTCTTCAAAGCTCATAACTCCTGTAACAACATCAGAACGAATCATAAATGGGGGAATGGCATAAGTAAAGCCATTGTTAATCATATAGTCTCTTGCATATGCAAGCATTGCTTCATGTAGTCTTGCAATATTTCCAAGTAAATAATAAAATCCAACACCACTAGTACGACCTGCAGATTCTTTATCCATTCCATGAAGTTTTTCTATAATATCTGCATGGTATGGTATTTCATAATCTGGAACTTTTGGTTCACCAAATCTTTGGACTTCCACATTTTCTGAATCATCTTTTCCAATTGGAACAGATGGGTCCATTATATTTGGAATTTTCATCATTCTTTCTTTAATTTCTTCTGCATATTTATTTTCTAAAGCTTCATTTTCTGTAAGTTTATTGTTAATTTCTTGGACTTGTGCTTTTATCTTTTCTGCTTCTTCTTTTTGTCCATTTCTCATTAAATTTCCAACTTCAGCACTTAAAGTTTTTCTTTTATTTCTCATTTCATCACCTGCAAGAACAGCAGCACGATGTTTTTTATCTAAATCTAAAACTTCATCTACTAATACTAGCTTTTGATCTTGGAATTTTTTTCTAATGTTTTCTTTTACAGCTTCTGGATTTTCTCTTAAAAATTTAATATCTATCATACTAAAAACCTCCCTTTTTTATTTTTTTATATAATCAAAATTTAAATCTTGCACTAATTCAAATCTGTGCTTTTGACCTGTAATATTATCTGGTCTTTCTGGAATTTCTTCTAAGAACATTTTTTCAGGTCTAACCCAGATATGACGACCATCTTCACGTGTATATAATGGCTTATAAACAACCATTCTTTCTTGAGTTTCTGAATCAAAAGCAATATTTTCTACAAAACAGTAATTTCCTTTAAAGTGACGATAAACTTTTCCAATTTTTACTTGTTCCATATTATAATACACCTCCATAAATAAAATTTAGTCTAAAAATACAAAAATCGTCCTTATATAAAATATAAGGACGAATATAATCCGCGGTGCCACCTTAAGTTATTATAAAAATAATACACTCAATTAGTAGGATAACCGCCTGACTTACGGTCTAGTTTTTGCTAGAAGCTTTAAAAGTAGATTTGCAAAATATTTTAAACTATTTTCACCAACCATAGTCTCTCTAATAAAATTTAGATTGCTACTAATCTTTTATCAAACGCTTATAAATATAACTTGTGCAAATTATAACATATTTATACAACCAAAGTCAATGCTTTTGGTGACACTTTCCGAAAGCTGGTTCCAAAATATGTACAAAAATAAGATGTTTGACAGGTTACTTTTGAAATCCAATCCTGAAAATTGCTATAAATACTGGACTTACAAAAAACTACTTTCAAAAGGCTTTAAAAAAACATGGATAACTTTTCTAAAATATGCATAAATTGGCAACAAGAGAATATAATAATAATAAGATTAATTTTAGGAGTAATATTTATGAGTTTTTTTGAAAAAATTACAAATGAAAATAATGTTAATAAAAATAATGAAGAGATAATCAATAATATTATTAAAACAAAGATTGAACTAAATAATGATATAAAAAATTACGAATATGCTGAAGATGAACAGATAGATTATTTTTTATATAAAATAAAAGCAAATAAAGCAAAATTAGATTATTTAATAAAAAGAGCAAAACGAGACAATATAGAAGTAAATAATATTGAAAAGTTTAAATATGAAGCATAAGATAAAAATTTTTCTACTTATATAATCTTTTATTCATATTTGTCCAATTCAATTCATACAATATTGTAAGAAAAGGATGATTAATATGGATTTAAGGACGATAAGTATTTATATTGCTTGTATAATTGGATTTTTTATAGTAGGAAGAATTTTTATTGTTCCTATTAAGATTATTCTTAAACTTATATTAAACAGTTTGTTAGGTGCATTACTTTTATACATAATAAATATAGTAGGAACAAGTTTTGGCTTTCATATTGGTTTAAATTTAATAACTACATTAATTATAGGAATATTAGGAATACCAGGCGTAATTCTACTTATTTTACTACAAATGTTTATTTTATGATATATATTGACACTTATTTTTTTTAATGGTATACTCATTTTAAGAAACACTAATGAGGGAATAAAATGGGGAAACTAATATTAAGAAAAATAAAACTTATATAACAAATAGCCTATTAACAAATAGGTTATTTGTTATATTTTTTTGAAAGGAGAAAAAATGAAAAGCAAAAATTTATTATTAAAATTTATATCAATAACAATGATAATTTGCATTTCTTTATTAAGTTTAAATAAAGTTTTTGCAAACACAAATATAAAAAATACAATAAAAGAGGCAGAATATTCAGATGCGTATAAACATTGGTTAAGTTTAAGCGAAGAAGAAAGACAAAATACATTAGAACCATTAAAATATGATATTGTTCCATATGAATCTAATAAAGAATATTTAAAAAGTATGAATAATGTATTTAAAGCTAATACTTTATTAAAAAATAGTTTAGATACAAGATTTAGTTTAAAAGACATTATTCCTGAAAATATAATTGTAAAAGATCAAATGCAAACAAATACTTGTTGGACATTTGCATCATTAGGATCCCTAGAAACTAATTTAGCTTTACAAGACAAATTACATGGAAATGATATAAAAGTATACGACTTTTCTGAAAGACATATGGCTTATTCTATACTAAGAGATTCATTTTTAAATGGAGAAATAAATGAATTTGGATATTCTAGAAAAGTATCAGATGGTGGCAATGCACTTATGGCAAATGCATATTTAACGAATGGAATTGGTGCTGTTAATGAAGAAGACTTGCCTTTTGAAAATAATCAGGATGATATAGACATTTCTGAAATACAAAATAAAGAAGTGCAAACAACAGTATTTGATGCCCAATACTTTTTAAATCCTACAACAGAAGAGAAAAGATTAGAATTAATAGATGAAATGAAACAATATATATCAAATTATGGTGGATTATATGCAGGAATATATGGTGCAAGTTTGTTTAATGAAACTTATAATAATGCTACTGGAGCTATATATTGTGATAATGCGGTAAATACTCCTATAAATCATGCAGTTACTATTATTGGTTGGGATGATGATTACGATGTATCTAATTTTAAAGAGGGAAAAAGACCAAGTAGTAATGGAGCTTGGATTGCTAAAAATTCATGGGGAGAAAAAATAACATATCCACTTTCTCAAATCCAAGAAGAAGTATATTCAGCTAACCAAGAAATGATGCAACAAGCAGGATATAATTCCCCAGAAGAAATACCAAATGAAGTTCTAATAGCTGGGTTTGAACCATCTTATGGAGAAGGTAAAGTAATAATTGATGGAGATAATATTAATTTTATAGTAGGAGACAATGGTCTAGTATATATATCATATGAAGATGCAAATGTATATACTCAATTATACGGAATAAAAAATGCTGTAAATAAAAAAGATTATGATAATTTATATCAAGTAGATCCACTTGGATTAACAAAAGTTATAACTTTTTCAAATTCAGAAGATGTTTATTTGGTAAATACATTTAAGAGAGATACTCAAGAGCAAGAAAAACTTGATAAAATTAGTATAACTTCTTTTTATGGTTATGAATGCGAAGTATATGTTAACCCAAATGGAAAAGAGAAAACACAAGATAAATTGCAAAAAGTTGAGTTACAAGATGGAGACACTACTATTATTGAACCATTATATAGCACAATAGAGTTTGCAAAACCTATTGACTTGACAGGAGAATACTTCACAGTAGCTGTTAAAATAATAAGTGATGCACCGATAAAATATATTGGATTGGAGTCTCAAGCAGATGAACCAACAGCAACAGTAAATGCTGAAGAGAGCTTCGTAGGAGGAGAACAAAGCCCTATAGCAGATGATTGGGTAGATATAGGAGCTGGAACTAACGGATTAAGTGGAAATTTATGTATTAAAGCATTTACAACAGATACTGTACTAGAAGCAATTTCTATTACTTCAAATCCAACAAAAACTACATACAAAGAAGGAGAAAACTTTGATAAAACGGGGTTAAAAGTAGTTGCACATTATAGTGATGGTACTTCTTTAGAAATAACAGATTATAGTATAGTAGATGGACAAGACTTAAAATTAGGACAAACTTCTGTTACAATAAGTTATTCAGAAGGAAATATTACAAAAACTGTAACTATTCCAATTACTGTAGAAGAAAATCCTGACAAAGAACCAGGAGAAGATTCAGATAATAAACCATCAGAAGAAGAAAATCCAACACCATCTAATTTCTCTTCAGCAGATGGAAAAATTACAGATACAGAACTCTATATATATACAGATAATTCAAATGAAGGCTATACAAAATTCAAAATTAGAATCTCAAACATAAAAATGGGTGATTCAGATAATGATTATACATATTATTACTATTTATCTTCAATTCAAGGAGAAACTAATATAGATGATAATATGTGGAATAGAGTAGATATTTATAATAATAACAATGGAACAATAACTTTAGAAATTAATGTAAACACAAAAGATATGGAAATTTATGATGAATTAGTTGAATCTGATAATCTATTTATATACATAAAAGAGGTTGCCAAATTAGGGCAAAAAGAAACAGAAACAATTAATACATTACCACTTACAAAAATTTCAGAAGATAAAATATATGTAAATGGAGAATTATTAAATAATGACGACACAGAAAAACCAAATGGAAATCAAAATAATAATCAAAATAATAAACCAAATGATAATCAGAATAAAATAGATGATACTACTGCACCAGGAGTATTACCACAAACAGGAACTTTGCCAATTATAATAATTGCAATAGGATTAGTTGCAGTAGGAGTAATATCATATCATAGATTTAAAAATATTGATAAATAAAGGAAAGTAAAAATATGTATGGAGAAAATCAATCAAACATTTCAGATGAAGAATTAAATAAATGTAAAAACATTATAAGTTCTTTAGCTAAGTATTATGAATATAGAATAGTTGGACAAAAAAGATTAAGGCTTTCACTACTTTCGGCATTTATAGCAAACGGGCACATACTTTTAGAGTCTGTGCCTGGTCTTGCTAAAACAACAGCTGCAAAAGTTTTAACAGATGCTGTTGGGGGCAGTTTCTCTAGAATACAATGTACACCTGACTTACTACCAAGTGATATTATGGGTACACAAATTTTTAATTATTCAACAAATACTTTTGAAACACAAATAGGACCAATATATGCAAACTTTGTTCTATTAGATGAAATAAATAGAGCTTCAGCTAAAACACAAAGCGCTATGCTAGAAGCTATGCAAGAACATCAAATTACTATTGGTGGACAAATATATAAAATGCCAGATGTATTTATCGTAATTGCAACACAAAATCCAATAGAGCAAGAGGGAACATATATGCTTCCAGAAGCACAGTTAGATAGATTTTTAATTAAGGAAAAAATAGAATATCCTACTGAAGAAGAAGAACTTCAAATTTTACATAGAATAGAGTCTAATGCTTTTGATAACAGAGAAGCAATTTTAAAAATTGATGATATAAAATATTTACAAAATATTTGTAAAAAAGTTTATATGGATGAATCTATAAAAAAATATATAGTAGAAATAATATGTGCAACAAGAAATCCAGATAAGTATATTTCTAAAGATTTAGCCCAATATGTAACATTAGGTTCTAGCCCTAGAGGAACCATTGCATTTATGGAAGTTTCTAAAGCAATAGCATTAATGAGTGGTAGAACATATGTAATACCTGATGATGTTAAATTATTAAGACATAGTATTTTAAGACATAGAATTTCACTAAATTATGCTGCAATAGCTGACGAAGTAAGTGTAGAGACTATTATAGATGAAATAATAGGAGCGATAAAAACGCCATGATAATGGATTATATAACAATAATAAAAGCAAATATAACAATTTATGCAAGTAAAAAAACATCTAATATTTTAGATGGAGAATATACTTCTATTTATAAAGGTCGAAGTATGGACTTTGATGATTTGCGTGAATATGTTATAGGTGATGATGTTAAAGATATAGACTGGAAATCAAGTATTAGAAGTGGAAAAACTTTAGTAAGAAGGTTCATAGCAGAAAAGAAACATAATATACTTTTAGTATTAGATTCGGAAAAGAAGATGCTTGCAGATACGGCAAATAATGAATCTAAAAAAGAACTTGCAATATTAAGTGCAGGAACAATTGCATATTTAGCACATAGACATGGAGATGAGATAGGAGCTGTTTATTCAAAGGAAAATTATACTAAATTTTTTAATTATAAAACAACTTTATTCAATTTGGAAATGATATTGCAAAATTATAATAAAGACGTACAAGCAAACAATGGAAATATTAATACATCATTAAATTTTATAATAAAAAATATTAAAAGAAAATCAATTATAGTCATAGTAACAGATTTAGATGGATTAGATAAACTTCAAGAAGAAACAATAAAAAGATTATCTGTAATACACGATATCCTTGTAATAAATATATCTGATGCATCTTTAACTTGCAAAAATGCATTTGATATAGATGCAGGTTCATATATTCCAGAATTAATATTACAAGATAGTAAACTACTAGATATTGAAAAAAGAGCTAAAGAGGAAACATATAAAAGATGTATGGAAAAATTTAAAAAATATAAAATTACAGTTGTTACAATAAGTCAAAGAAAAGAAATAGTACAAAAAATAATTGAATTATTAGAAAGGCATAAACATGCAAACATCAGTTAAATTACAAAGTCCATTTTCATATTCTATTTACCCAATGATAATAATATTTATAATCCTAATAATTTTATTAGGATTATACTTTTATTTCCATAAAAAGAAAAAACAAAAAATATTATTACAAACAGTTGAGATAAAAAGATTAAATGAAAGAAATATAGAATCTATTAAAAATAAGTATATAGATAAAATTAATGATATTAGTAAAAAAGTAGATGAAAATCAAATAGATAATAGAACAGCATATCAAGAGCTTAGTTCTGTAATAAGGCTATTTGTATATGAAGTAACAAATATCAAAGTGCAGAACTATACTTTGAGAGATATAAAAAAATTAAATATGCCAATATTATATGAACTAGTAAAAGAATACTATGTACCAGAATTCTCCAAGAATAATGTTGGAAATATTAAAGCTTCATTAGATAGAACTAAAGGAGTAATAAAAGAATGGAAATAGTTTATCCAATAATAATAATTTTAACAATATTTATATTAATTTTTATATTTATATACAGAAAGAAAAATAAAATCAAATTTAAAAATGGAACTAAAGTGGCAAATACAAAATATGTAAAACAAACTAACTACTATAAGCAAATACTAAAAAAATACAAAATTTTATTATATAGTTTTGTTACAACATTAGTAATATGTATTATCTTATCTTCAATATTAGCTTCAAGAGTAGCAGTAGAAGAAGTTAATAAATCAGAATTATATAATAGAGATATATTTTTATGTTTAGATGTTTCAACATCAGTTGATTTATTAAATAAAGAATTAGTTTCAAGTTTAAAAGATATAGTTAATAATTTGCAAGGTGAAAGATTTGGAATTTCAATATTTAATACAACTTCTGTGCTATTAGTACCATTAACAGATGATTATGATTATGTTTTAGATATATTAGATAAGATGGAGGATGCATTTGAGACAAGAATAAGTCCAGAGTTTAATATTAATGATGAAAACATTACTGGTTATTTGAAATTTGGAACAACAGTAGGTAGTGAAACTAGAGGGTCTTCTCTTATAGGAGACGGATTAACTACTTGTATATATAATTTTCCCAATCTTGAAGAAGATAGAAGTAGGATAATAATTCTATCTACAGATAATGAATTGGGAGGAGAGCCAATAATAAGTTTTGATGACGCAGCAAGTTTAGCTAAGGATAATGATATAACTGTTTATGGAATAGCACCAAAATTAATAACAGATGAACATAAAGCTGAGTTTGAAAAAATTGTAGAAAAAACAGGCGGAAATTTATATGTAGAAGACGAAGAAACAGTTGATAAAATAGTAAATGATATAGACCAAAAGGAAAAAAGTCTAATGGAAGGAAAAGTTCAAACAAAGATAGTAGATAAACCAGAAATATTGGTTATATTACTTACTATTGCTTTAACAATTTTGTTTATATTAAGTAGAAAGGCAAAATTATGATAGTTAAACCAATTATACCAATAATATTAATGGTAATTATATGTGGAATCCTTATATTTTTAGCTAGAACTAAAGATAAATATAGTTATATAAGAAGAATTATAATTATTATACTATTATTTATAGTAAATTTAAGAATAATGATTGTTTCATCTGAGGTTAAAGTTATAAATAATAATTTAGATGTTTTATTTGTTATAGATAAAACAATAAGTATGGTTGCTGAAGATTATAATGGAAATACCACAAGGTTAGAAGCAGTAAAAGAAGATTGCAAAAATATAATAGAAGAATTAGGCGGAGCAAAATTTGCGTTAATTACATTTAGTAATGATTCACAAATTGTAATGCCATTTACAACAGATACTAATAGCATTAGTCAATATTTAGATATAATTCAAGTAGAAGATGAATTTTATGCTAAAGGTTCTTCTTTAAATACACCAATGGAAGATATGGAAACATTATTAAAATCATCATCCGAAAAGGAAGGCAGAAGTAGGATTATATTCTTCATAAGTGATGGAGAAATAACAAATGATGAAAAACTTAAGTCATATTCTGATTTAAAGAAATATATAAATAATGGGGCAGTTATGGGATATGGAACAACAGATGGTGGAAAAATGAAAGTTTTTGATGAATATTATAATACTGAAGTATATGTAGAAGATAAAACATCTGATGATTATCCATATGAAGATGCAGTTTCAAAAATAGATGAAGACAATCTTAAAGAAATAGCTAAAGACTTAGGAATAGACTATGTAAAAATGGATAAAAAAACAAGTCTGGATAAAAAGATAGAGCAAATACAAGACAATGATTTAAAAAATGATCAGGAATCATTAGAAGAAAGCTATATTGATATATATTATATCTTTGTTATACCAATGTTAATATTATTAATATATGAATTATTTAGTTATAAAAGGAAAAATATTATATAAAAGGTGGAAAGAATTTTGAAATTTATGAGAAAGGAAAATCTAATTAAAAATATCTATAAAATAATTTTTGTTGTGCTTTGCATAATATTAATAAAATTATTTATTACATTTTGTTTAAATGAGTATTTTATATCACAATATAAACAAAATGATTATAGTGCATCTTTAGTAGAAAAATTATTTATTTTAAATATGTATCAGCCATATATAGCTCATTATAATTATGGAAATGTATTATACAATCAATGTAAATATGATGAAGCAATTGAGGAATATCAGAAGGCATTAAAATTATATCCACCTAAAAATAAAGAGTGTTTAATTAGAATTAATTTAGCATTAAGCATGATAAAAAAATTACATAATGAACCTCAAAATGATGATGAAATAAAAGAAGATTTAAATATTTTAGAAGATGCAAAAGATATACTTTGTGAAAAAGGATGTGCAAATGAAAATAATAATAAAGGTCATAATAGACAGGCTCAAAAATTAAAAAACGATATAGATGACAGGATTGAAGAATTAAAACAAATGCAAGAGCAACCTAATGAAGAAGAGGAAGAAGATGAAGAAAAAGAGCAACCAGAAGAAGAAAATAAAGAAGAAGTAAAAAAGCAACTTGAAGAAATAAAAAAACAATCAATGGAGGAGAGACAAGAAGTAATAGATACTATGCGAATACTTTATGAAGATGGGGGCTTTTATGATGGAAAGACATGGTAAAAGGGTATACTTAAAAGTATACCCTTTTAATTTATAGTAATTTCATTACTTGTGTTTTGAATAATTATTCTCCTTTGAATTAAAATACATAAAGAAAAGCAAGCTATATTTATAATTATCAAAAATATAAAATATATTTTATTAGTGATATTTATTTCATCAATATATTGTTTAACATCAGAATCTGTAAAACCTTCCTCTTTGTTAGTATTTTGACTTATAGCCAAAGACATAAATCTATCGCCTAATATTGGCTCATTATCATAATAGTTTGCCCAAAATAAGAATGAAGTTATTACTAGTAAAAACAATTGTATTATAACAACTGTTTTTGAAACAGTATTAAAATCTGATTTTTTTATTTTATATTTTCTAAATATAAGTTTAGAACTTGCAAATAGAACAACAAAATTTGATAATATAAAAACTAAACTTATAATAAAAGTTATATTTAAAAAATTAGTACAAATTTCTGTATATCTTCCGATATTTTGTATTGAAAATTGTAAATGGAATGTTTGCTTTCCCTTCATATTAGATATAATATTTATAGCTAATTTATAAATTGTAAATGGTATTAGTGATATAATAATGTACTTTTCTAAAAACTCCCATATTACTGTTTTTTTATCTGCAAATAATTTACCCCCAATAGAATCTTCTAATATTTTTATTTTTGATTGATTATAATCACCCATTTAAAAGTTACTCCTAATAATTAAAAATTATTCAACAGTTACTGATTTTGCAAGGTTTCTTGGTTTATCTACATCTAATCCTTTATTTTTAGAAATATAATATGATAATAATTGAAGCGGAATTACAGATAGGATAGGTGAGATTAGCTCATTAGTTGCTGGTATATTTAAACAATAGCTAAAATTATTATTTGGAAGAACTTGATTTGTAATAATAAAAGTTTTTGCTCCTCTTGTAATAACTTCTTGTAAATTACTAATAGTTTTTTCTACTAATTTTTCGTTTGTTATAATTCCAATTACTGTAACACCATTTTCTATTAAAGCAATAGGTCCATGTTTTAATTCACCTGCAGCATAAGCCTCTGAATGAATGTAAGAAATTTCTTTTAATTTTAAAGAACCCTCTAATGCAACATCATAATCAGTACCTCTTCCTAAGAAGAACATATCTTTTTGTGTATAAACCTTATCTGCAAATTCTTTTATTTTTTCTGTATTATCAAGAACTGATTCTATTTTAGATGGTAAATCTAAAATATCAGATTTTAATTCTTCCAATTTTACTTTTGGATATGAGCCTAATAATTCTGCAAAATATATTCCTAAAATTGCAAGAAGGCAAACTTGAGATGTATATGCTTTTGTAGAAGCTACTGCTATTTCTGGCCCTGCATGTGTATAAATTGTGTAATCTGCTTCTCTTGTTATAGTACTTCCAATAACATTTGATACAGCTAAAGTTTTAGCACCTTTACTTTTAGATAATCTTAAAGCTGCTAATGTGTCTGCAGTTTCTCCAGACTGACTTACAAAAATACACAATGTTTTTTCATCAATAATTGGATCTCTATATCTAAATTCTGAAGCAATATCAACTTCTGTAGGAATTCTACAAAGTTTTTCAATTATAGCTTTACCAACTAATCCTGCATGCATTGCTGTTCCACATGCTACTATAAATATTTTATTTAGAGATTCTAAATATGATTTAGTAATATCAATATCATCAAAGCTACAAGGCTCTCCTAATCTAAATCTAGAACCAATTGTTTCACGAATAGCTGTTGGTTGCTCGTTAATTTCTTTTAACATATAATCTTCATAACCATCTTTTTCTGCAGATGAAGCATCCCATTCAATATTTTTAATTTCTTTATTATGTGGTTCTAAACTAGAATCATAGAAATTAATTTTATCTTTATAAATTACTGCAAATTCATTATCATCTAATAGATAAAAGTCTTTTGTATATCTTAAAACTGCTGGTATATCAGATGCTATAAAGTTTTCTCCATTTCCTTTTCCAATAACTAAAGGACTATCTTTTCTAACAACAATTATTACATCTGGAAATAATGATGAGATAATCTCTAAAGCATAACTTCCTTTTAAATCTGAAACTGCTTTTCTTACAGCTGTTAAAAATTTATTTAAAGTATTTTCTGATTTATCATTACTAAAATAATAATGTACTAAATTTGGTACAACTTCTGTATCTGTTTGAGAAATAAAAGAATATCCATTATCTGTTAAGAATTTTCTTAAATCTGCATAGTTTTCTATAATTCCATTATGAACTACTGCAAATGTATTACTATTATCCATATGAGGATGAGAATTTTCTTTAGATGGCTTTCCATGAGTTGCCCATCTTGTATGTGCAATACCAATTGTTCCTGTTAGTTTACCAATTTCAGGAGATGCCTCTAAATTTGCAACTCTTCCTTTTTCTTTAACCATATCAATTTTATTATTCTCTATAGTTGCAATTCCTGCTGAGTCATAACCTCTGTACTCTAAACTCTTTAATCCATTAATTAAAATTTCTTTTGCTTTTTGGTTACCAATATAACCTACTATTCCACACATAAAAAACCTCCTATAAGTTAAATAAACTTATTATAAAAGGCATAAAACATAAAAGTTACTTACAATATTAACTCTGTTCTAATATTACTATTAGTTTTTAATTAATATTTAAGGACTGTAACAAAAGCCCTAGAGCATCCGCCGAATATTTCGATAAACTCTAACCTCGTCAACAATTTATTTTAATTGTCCTGGCGCTAAAATAAAAAACTACTCCTTTCTAAAAAATTATTTTATGCAATTTATAACTTACTGTATTATATTACACTAAAACAAAAAAGGAATCAAGTCCCAGAATAAATAAAACCTTGAAGAATATGTAGAAAAATGTTATAATTTATAATATATTTCAATATAATAATAAATATAAGGTGAATTTATGTTTGATATAGAAGCAGAGTTAAAGAAATTGCCTAAAAAACCTGGCGTATATATAATGCATGATAAAGATGATAAAATTATATATGTTGGAAAAGCAGTTGTTTTAAGAAACAGAGTAAGGCAGTATTTTAGAAAAAATAAGAAAACAAAAAGAATTCAAAACATGGTTTCATTAGTAGACCATTTTGAATATATAGTATG
>CALXJR010000014.1 GCA_944388675.1 uncultured Clostridia bacterium | reverse complement strand
AAATTCCATCAAATGCAGAAGGAACAATGACAAGAGAAGATATATATGTAGTATACTATTACGAAAGAAAACCAAGTGGAATAGTAACAGTCAAGTATGTAGATGTAGACACAAACGAAGAAATCCTATACAAAGTAGAAACAGAAGACGGAGAAGAATATACAAGTTATAGAGAGCAAATGAGTGGACTATGTGGACTTGAATATGTAACAGAACAAAAAGACATACCATATTACAACTTTGTAGAAGAGATGAAACCAACAAATGCTACAGGAGTATACACAGAAGAAGATATAGAAGTAATCTACTACTACAGAAAACAAGAATTTAACTTAAGTGTAGAAAAAGAAATAGAAAGAATAACAGTAAATGGAGTAGAACATAGCTTAAAAGAAGACTTAAATCAAATAGATGTAGTAGCAAGTAAAGTACAAGAAACAGATATAGTTGTAACATACAAAATAATTGTAAGTAACCCTTCAGAGATAGAAGGAACAGCCAAAGTTCAAGAAAACATACCAGACTTCTTTAGAGTAGCAGATGGAACAAGCACAGAGTGGGCTCAAATAGCTAACAAAACTCTAGAAGCAGAAGTAACACTTAAACCAGGAGAAACAAAAGAATTAATTGTTGTACTAAATTGGATTAAGAACTCTAGTAACTTTGGATTACAACTAAACACAGTAACATTAACAAATATAAGTAATCCTGCAAAATATGAAGAAACAAACTTAGAGGATAACACAAGTTCAGCAGAAGTAATCTTCTCAGTAAAAACAGGTGGAATAGACACATCTATAATCATAGGCACAGCATTAGTTATAATGTTAGGCACACTAGTACTTACAATATATCTAAAAGAGAAAAGAAAAAAATAATCAATATAGTATATACTAAAGTAAACATAAAATAAGGACTAAGTAGAAATACTTAGTCCTTATTTAACATAATGTGTATAAAACTCACAATTTGTATAAAAATAGAACACGAAATTACTTGCAATTGTAACATTTTGGTATTATTATAATTACAAATTAAATTAGTGTTTCAATTTATTTAAAATTTTAAACAGTTTCTGAATAATTAATTCTAAAAAATCCCAATAGATGTAAAGTGTGATAAAAAATTAAAATTACTATAAAATAAAAAATTAACTTATAAATAAACATTGCATATTTAATAAAACAATAGTATTATTGAAAGGAAGAGATAAATGAATAAAAAAGAATTAGAAGAATATTAAAAATTAAAAAGTATTAATTAAATTCGTTACTTTAGGAACAAAAGACAAGGAAATATTAAATGAATTAAATAATATAATGAGAAAAGAGAAAGGAGAAGATCTAAAAATGGCAGAAAATACGATGTACATTGATAGAGTAATTAACCATGAGAAAGCAAAATCAAGGAGATTAGGACGTGCTGAAGCTATTAAAGAAATGGCTAAAGCATTATTAAAGCAAGATATGGAGATTGAAAAAATAGCAGAAGTAACAGGACTGAGAATAAAAGAAATAGAAAGACTTAAAGAAAAATAGAAATTCTATTTATCACAAAAATATTACGGGAATCTAAGAATTCTCGTATTTTTATTGGAGAAACAAAGAAGGATTATGAATAAAAAGACTGCAAAACATAGTAAAATGAAGAGTTTAATATAAGTAATAAAAAATATAATAAGTAGAAACGAATACATAAAAATTTACAAATGTAACTAAAATTTAACA
This sequence comes from uncultured Clostridia bacterium, assembly GCA_944388675.1. Classification (GTDB taxonomy): domain Bacteria; phylum Bacillota; class Clostridia; order TANB77; family CAG-508; genus CAG-245. The sequence goes on along the minus strand of CALXJR010000014.1, from coordinate 18,636 downwards.
AAATACTTAAAAACCAGTATCCGTAATAAGAGCAAAGATATTCCTGAAATTACCACTATTACAGCACTTTACGCCTTAAATTTTACAATATATAATAAAGATATAAAATTAGGTATAATTTTGCGAAAATATTGGAGGATTAGAATGAAGGACGATAAAGAAATTAATATTTTCAAAGAAAAAAATAGTTCAAAGAAAAAGAAGATAATAATAGGAATTAATAGTATTTTAGCAATACTAATTTTAGCCTTTGCTATTGTTTTATCTACTTCAAATTTATTTAATGGAAATAAGATCATAAAAGGAGCACTAGCAGGAACTGATACAACTCAAAGAGATGAATTATCAGGAAACCTAACTGTTAATGTAAAAAATGATAAAGATGAACCAGTAGAAGGTACATATTTTGATATATACAAAAAAAAAATGTTATGGAAATTCCTAATTTTGAATTAGTAGCAGAAGGAGAATATTACTTTGTGGAGCAAAATGGAAAGATAATTCCTAATAATTTAAATGTAAATAGTTATTCTAGTACAGCAAATAGTTATGTGAAAATAGATTTAAGCAATATGGGTGATATGGTATTAAAAGTAAATGCAGAAATTTCAGGAAGTGAGTCAAGCTATGGGTTTGCAAGCATTACGGAGTCAACTACAATACCGAATTATTATGAAGAAAATGATAGATTTATGTATATAGAAAATGATGTTTCTGCAAGGAACTATACTACATATCTTACTGGAGGAAAAGTATATTATTTACATTTAGGATACAAGAAATATGGTAATTATTCTGGCGCCACCTTTTTTATAAATGATATATCATTGGTAAAAGGTAGAAAAGAAAGTATAATAGAAAATATGCAATCAAATGGAGAATATTATTTTGAGGAACAAAATGGTAAGTATGTTTCTAACAATAAAGGAATTAACAATTCTAATGCGGACAGTTATATAAAAATAGATTTGACAAATTCAAGTGGCACAAATGTAATAATAAGTTCAGAAATTTATAGTGAATCCAATAGAGATTATGGATATATTATTGCAACTGATTCGCCAGATATACCATCTTATAGTTCTTTGGATGTTGACTTGATTACATCAAGCATTAGCACAAAAGATAATATGGGCATCTATTTAGAAGGTGGTAAAGTTCATTATTTACATTTTAGATATTCAAAAAATAATAGCGTTAATTTAGGAAATGACAATTTCATAATTAATAGTGTTTATTTAATAAAGACAGAAAAATATTCGGTACAAACAAGTGCAGAAGGGTATGCAGATATAACTTTGCCTTTTGATGAATACAGAATTGAAGAAGCCGGGGCTCCTTACATATATAATTCAGTAGAAAATTCTGTAAATGATGTTACAATAAATACTGAAAATGTAAAGATGAATTTTGTAATGGATAGAAGAGATGCAAATATATCAATTAATTATTACATAAGTAGTCAATTCCTAGATATTACCCATACACAACAAGGCGTTCCTCTAAAGGATGGAGGATATATTAATTATGATAATCTTACAGTAAAAATGGGTGATAACTATAAAATAACTCCATCAGGTGACATAGATGAAAATTATACAATAGTAGATATAGGGGGACAAGTTGAAGGAATAGTTGATAGTGAAACAATATATATAAGATTTACTTATGAACCTAAAACGTATACTTTTGATTTTAGTAAAATAGATGAAAGTAATAATCAAAAAATAGCAAATACAGTTTTTGAATTTTCTTACCAACAAATACCATTAGCACCATCATCATTAATACAAGCGAAAGGCATAAATGCGCCTGAAAGGAATACAATAACAGTATCTGATAGATTTACAACAAGTAATACTGAAAATACAGAAATACAATTATATGCTGGCAGAGAATATACTTTAGAGGAGATATTGCCAACAAACGGCTATGTTAGAAATGAAGGAAAATTAAAATTTATAATAAATGTTGAAAATGGACAATATGTTGTCGATTTAAAAGAGGGAGATATAAATAATTTCTCAGTAGAGGATAATACTGTACATTTAACAATACCAAATAAACCTTCATTTAAACTAGTAAAACAAAGTAAAACAGGAGAAGTTTTGAAAGGTGCTAAATTTACTATTACAACAGAAGATGGACAAGAAGTAACAAATGGACTTGGAGAGCTAGTAGGTGAAATAGAAAATATCAATGGACAAGATTTAAGAGTCGTAACAACAAACGAAAATGGAGAAATAATTGAAGCCTTACCTGCAGGAACATATAAAATAACAGAAGTACAAGCACCAGATGGTTACAGATTACCAGAAGAAAATGAGCAAATAGTAGAAATAGAAGCTGGACAAGTGAAAGAACTATACAGTGTTTCAGAACTTGATAAGAAAAATTTAAATATTGAATATTTATTAAAAGGAATAGATCCATCTTGTTTTGAATTTTTAAACTTAAATAATCTACCAGAAGAAAATTCAGATAAAAGTATGCCTGCAACTTCGATTGAAGTAAGTGAGATTTTACCAAATGGAGAAATATTCTTAACAGGGGGGTTAATAAATGATACAACAATTTCAGGAGAAAGTACTGTTTTAGGGGATAACATTGAACTTACTAAATCAGGAACAGAAATGGATGGAATATTCATAAAAACAGACGAAAGTGGAAAAATAGATATAGTAACTCATATAACGACAAATGAAAGTGGAAATAGCGAAATTATAAAAGCATTAAAAACAAAAGATGGTTATGAAATAATAGGTATGTATGCAGGAGAAATTAATATCCCAGCAGAAAATACTACAACTGGAGAGACAATAACTTTAACTACTGAAAATGAAATGGGACTATTTATAACAAAAATAAATAATGAAGGAAAAATTGAATGGATTAAAGATTATACATTTTTAATTCAAGATAATGAAGAATCAATACTTACACTATTATATGGAATAGCTCAATATAGCGATGATTTATTGTTTATTGAAACAGTATGTCCTTATGGTATGTATATTCCAGCAGAAGAAACTTCAAATGGACAAGATTTATATTTAACAGGTGAAAGTTGTTATAAGATTGGAATAAATAGTGAAGGAAAAATAGCAAGTGTAGAAGATAATACAACAAGCATTTCTGAAGTGTTTAGAACAATAGAAAATATTGATTCAATACAGGGTAATGATTTTTCACAATATTATATGATGTTTACAGAAAATGATTCACTTTTAATAATAGCACATGCTGATAACTTACATATACCTGATGAATTTATGACAAGTGGTGTGGATTTTGATGCTTATAATGATTATATAGCCTTATCAATAAATAATACTGGAAAAATAGAACTTGCATATTCAGATTATTATCCAATTTTTAAAGCTTTAGAGGTAAAAGATGGCTATGTATTAGTTGGAGGATATAGATACAGAATGCAAATTCCAGCAGAAGAAACGACTAATGGTGAAGATATAATATTTGAAAGTGATTCTGAGGATAATTATGATATATACATTATGAAAATGAATAAATCTGGTAAGGTTATGTGGGCAGCAGATACAGATGTATTATCTGAAAACATTGATATAAGAGTAGAAGGCAGCAATTACTACATAATAGACTATGACAATTACACAATACACCAATTTAATGAAAGCAAAGAAGTTAAAAATATTGTAAAAGAACAAAAGGCAGTTACATTTGTAAATGAACCAAAAGAAGCAAACATAACTTCTCAAAAAACATTAACTACCGAAAATGGACTAGATTATGTTGTACAAGATGACAAAATAAAATATACAATTACAGTAACAAACTCAGGAGATTTAGCAAAAGATGTAGTAATAACAGATACAATTCCAACTGGAACAACATTTGGAGATGAAAGCATCAAAATAAATGATAGCTCTGAATACAATCTAAATAATGAAACAATAGATTTATCAAGTAAAACAGCAGAAGACTTAAAAAACGGAATAACAGTAAATCTTGCAGAAGGACAAACAATAACATTAAGCTTTGAAGTTCAAGTACACTATATGGATGTAAATACAACAATATCAAATACTGCATATGTAGATGGTATGGGCACAAATAGAGCAGACATATCATATGTTAATCCAGAAGCCCAACTTGGATGCAATATAGCAAAAGAAGGTACAGATTTAATTACTTCAAAAGATCAACAAGTAGATTATAAGATTACATATACAGCTAAAATAACAGATTATATAGGAAACGCAGAAGTAGTTATAACAGATACATTGCCATACGAAATAGATGAAACAAAATCAGATATAGCTGGAGGAACATATGATGCACAATCAAAAACAATAACTTGGAAACAATCATTTGACAATATTAATACAACCAAAAACGGAGACTACAACATAAATATTACAAAAGAAATAAAAATTGTATATAAAGATATAGAAGAGGGAAATATTGTTAATAAAGCAGAAGGAACAATAACTTTACAAGATAAAACAAATACAGTAGAAACTCAATTTGATTCTCAGGTAGACCTTCCAAGTATAGTAATTGTAAGGTATGTAGATGAATTTGGAAATGAAATTGGTACAATGGAAATTATAGAAGGTCCAGAAGGAACAACATATGTAACACACTTTAAAGACATAGATAATTACGAATTTTTAAGAGTAGATGGAAACACAGAAGGATTATTAACAAGTGAGACTCAAGAAGTTACATATGTATACAAAAAAGCAGAAGGAAAAGTAATAGTAAGATATCTTGAAAAAGATGATACTCCAGATGATGATACAGATAATGTTGTATTAGCTGAGGAAGAAACAATAACAGGCAAGGTAGGAGACCCATACGAAACTACAAGAAAAGAAATAGACGGATATGAGGAAGCTTCTCCAGAACCAGAAAATAGCACAGGAACAATTACAAAAGAAGACATATATGTAACATATTATTACCAGAAAAATCAGATTGGAAAAGTTACAGCAATATATGTTGATGTAGATACAGATGAAGAAATTAGCTATATAGATGAAAACGGTGAAACAAAAACATATAAAGAAGAAATGCAAGGAAAAGTTGGAGAAGAATATACAACACAAGTAAAAGATATACCTTATTACATATATGTAGAAGAAAAAGCTCCAGATAATGCACAAGGAACATATACTCCAGAAAATATAGAAGTAAAATATTACTATAGAAAACAAACATTTAATATGGGAGTAGAAAAGAAATTAAGCAAAGTAGTATTAAATGGAGAAGAGAAAAACATAGTATCTAATTTAACAAAAATAGAAATTGTAGCAGATGAAATACCAAATACAAATTTAACAGTGGAATATGTAGTAAAAGTTACAAACAATAGTGAAATAGAAGGAACAACAGATGTAATAGAAAAACTACCACAATACTTTACTATAACAGACGGAACTTCACAAGACTGGCAAGAACAACAAGATGGAACACTAAAATTAACTGTTACACTTGCACCAGGTGAAACAAAAGAATATAAAGTAGCACTTAAATGGAATAATGGAAACAACAACCTTGGTGTATTAACAAACTTAGTACAATTATCAAATGTAACTAACCCTGCAAATTATGCAGAAACAACATTAGAAGACAATACATCTAAAGTAGACTTAATAGTAACAGTAAAAACTGGTGGAGAGAATCTAATTCCTATAATAGTAACAATATTTATTTCATTAACAATGATAACATCAGGAATAGTTATAATAAAAAGAAAAGTGTTATAATAAAAAAATGAAGAAGCGGTTTTTAAGCTTCTTCATTTTTTTAAATCCCTCAATTCAAAAAAAAGAACTCCATAGCGTTGCTATGAAGTTCTTTTATGGTGAGCCAGAAGGGATTCGCCAGAGGCCGCGCCCTAAAAATAGTCCACAGGACTATTTTCTAAACGGGCTTTTCGAATCCCTCAATTCAAAAAAAAGAACTCCATAGCGTTGCTATGAACTTCTTTTTTTGGTGAGCCAGAAGGGATTCGAACCCCCGACCCCAGGCTTAGAAGGCCTGTGCTCTATCCAACTGAGCTACTGACCCATCTGCAATAGCAATATTTATTATAAGCCTAAAAAAACGATTTGTCAATTAAAATTTAAAAAATATTCACAAAAATATGGAAATTTTATTATATTTGTTATAGAATATAAAACGTAAAAAGTATTTAGGAGAATAAATGTTGAAAAATATTTTCAACTCTTCAGTTCATATAGGTTTTAAAGCTTATATATAATTAATGAGAGGAGGAAGTATGATAGAGGCTATAAAAGCTAAAATCTACTAAAACTTATGGAAGAAAAGAATCTAAATGCTTCACAAGCAAAAGATAAAATAGATGAAAATAAAACTACAATACACAATTATTTATGGTATTTAATAATATTTAGTATATTAGGATTAATAGTAGAAACAATATTTTGTTTCATAACAACGGGAAATATAGAAAGCAGAAGAGGCTTAATATTAGGTCCATTTTGTCCAATATATGGAGTTGGGGCTGTAATATTAATATTTGTCTTAAATAGATATAAAGGTCACAAGCTTAAACTATTTGTATATGGTACAATACTTGGAGGGCTAATTGAATATATAATTAGCTACATTCTAGAAAGTATATATGGAGCAAGATTTTGGGACTATACATGGTTAAAACTCAATTTAAACGGAAGAATCTGCTTAAGATATTCAATATATTGGGGTATTTTATCATTATTATTAATTGATGTATTTAAGAAATATATAGATAAATTAATAAATAAAATAAAAGGCAAACCAAGACTTATAGTAGACATAATTGTAACAATAGTTTTAGTTATAGACATAATATTCACAGTTTGGGGAATATCTGTGTATAAGACAAGAGCAAAAGAGACTTTAGAAGGAAAAAATTATGTTACAAATAATACAATAATACAAAAATTTGAAAATACAGTATTCTCAAATGAAATAATGAGTTCAATATTTCCAAACTTACAAATAGTAGATAACGAAGGAAACTTAATTTATATAACTTCGATTTATAATAAATAAAAATACCCGCTAACCTTAACAGGATTAGCGGGATTTTTGTATATATGCTATCTAAAAAATATCTGCCTTGTTTTTTGTAGTCTTATAAAACTTATTCTATTGATATTATTTAGGCAATACAATTTTAGAATCTTTTTTTCTTGCTCTATATAATGTAATTTTATTTCCCATTATTTGAACAATCACAGAATTAGTTTTTTCAGCAATAGAATTTGCAACTTCTTCAATATCATCAGGAGAAGTTTCTAACACATTTAATTTTATAAGCTCTCTTGCTTCTAAAGCATCATCAACTTGTTTAACTAAATTCTCAGAAATTCCATTTTTACCAACTTGAAAAATAGAAGTTATATTATTTGCAAGACTTCTTAAAAAAGCACGTTGTTTACTATTCATATAAAATCTCCAATCATCATAAAATTCATATACTATAATACCAAATTCCCTACGGAAAATCAACCTGTTTTTGGGGACACGTACCGAAAACATCATTTGGATGTTTTTGGTACGTGTCCCCAAAAACACCAAAAAACATCAAATTGGTAAATAATGTGAAATCTATGTGAAAACTAAATAAAAGATATTGCACATTAGTTTTTGTAGTGGTAATATTTACATGTAATAACCTTAGGGAAATAATAGATTGGAGGAAAAACAAGTGATAGAAGTTAAAAATGTCACCAAAAAGTATGGAAACTTTGTCGCAGTAAATAACATTAGTTTTACTGTAAAAGACGGAGAAGTTGTTGGCTTTTTAGGACCTAACGGAGCAGGAAAAAGTACAACTATGAACATGATAACAGGCTTTATAGAACCTACGGAAGGAAGCATAGTAGTAAATGGATATGATGTTCTAAAAAAACCAATACAAGCAAAAAAACAAATAGGTTATATGCCAGAAGGAGTTCCACTATATACAGAATTAACTGTAAAAGAATTTATAACTTACATGGCTGAACTAAAGAGAGTAAAAAGAAAAGAGAGAAAAGAAAAAGTTGAAAAAGCCATAGAAGAAACAGGCTTAAAGGATGTAGAAAAGAAACTAATAAGAAATTTATCAAGAGGATATAAGCAAAGAGTAAGTTTAGCTGGAGCACTAGTCGGAGATCCTGAAGTAATTATTTTAGATGAACCAACAGTAGGACTAGATCCAAAACAAATTACAGAAATAAGAAAATTAATTAAAAATTTAGGAAAAAATCACACAGTAATATTAAGCTCACACATATTATCAGAAGTAAGTCAAATTTGTGAAAGAGTTATAATAATAAATAAAGGAAATTTAATTGCAATAGATACTCCAGAAAATTTAGAAAAGAAAACAGAAGAAAAACATGTAATACTATTAACAGTGGAAGATCAAAAAGGTAATATGGAAAAATTAAAGAAAGATATCCCAGAAATAACTGAATGTAAATTTGTAAAAGATAATGAAGATGGAACAAAACAATACATGATAGAATCTAGTGCAGATGTAGACTTACGTAAAAAACTATTTGATATATTACCTAAGAAAGAAATAACAATATTTGAATTAAAAAAAGCAGAAACTTCATTAGAAGATGCATTTATAACATTAATTGATAAAAATACAGTAAAAGAAGAAAAACAAGAAAAAGTAGAAGAAAAGAGCAAAACAAAGAAAAAAGATAAAGAAGAAAAGAAAAAAGACAAAGAAAAAGGAGGTAAAAAATAATGTGGCCAGTACTTAAAAAAGAATTAAAAACATATTTTTTATCACCTATTGGATATGTATTTATTGGTTTATTTTTGGCTATGTTTAGTATATTATTCTACATAACAACAATATATCAAGGAATGACAACATTCCAATATGTGTTCTATTATTCAGCAATGTATACTGTAGTATTTATTGTTCCATTATTAACAATGCGAATGTTTGCAGAAGAAAGAAAAAATGGAACAGAGCAATTATTATTAACATCACCTAGAAGTATGATTGGAATAGTACTAGGAAAATTTTTTGCAGCAGTTTTAGTAATTGTAATAACAGAGATTTTAACATTAATATATTTAGGAATCTTATGTTATTTTAAGGTGCCAGATTTAGCAACTATTGCAGTAACTATGTTTGGATTTTTATTATTGACAATGGCATATATAGCTTTTGGTATGCTTGTATCAAGCTTAACAGAAAATCAAATAATTGCAGCAGTAGTTACAATTGCAGCATTTGTATTAACATGGCTTGCTCCAAACTTATCTTTATCTTTTGTATCAATATCATTAATTGAGCAATTTTATCCATTTGCAACTGGAGTATTTCCAATAGCACAAACAATAAATTTATTATCTATGACAATTATGTTTGTTGTTATAACAATGATAGTTATGAAAAGAAGAAAACTAGTTAAATAATTAAGGAGGAAAAAATTGTGAAAGAAAAGACAAAGGATTTAATAAAAAAAGGCAAGTGGCTAAGAAGTGCTTTACTAACAATAGCTTTAATCTTAGTAATTATAGCATTATATGTTGGTTTAAATATATTTGTAAGAAGCCTAGACTTACCAGATATAGATATAACACAAGATAAATTATATTCATTATCACAAGAGTCTATAGATAAAATAAAAAATGTTAATACAGATACAAGAATAATATTATATGGAATGAGTGATTATCCAGAAGTTGAACAATATGCTAAACTTTATGCAAGTCAAAACTCACATATTTCATATGAAGTATTAACAGATGCAACACAAAGGTCAGATTTACAAAATGAATACGGATTAGGAATTACGGCAACAAGTTTAATAATAGTAGAAACAGATGCAAGAAAAAAAGCTGTTATGACAAGTGATCTTTACACATATGATTACACTACATATGAAGAAATAAATACAACAGAGCAAGCATTAACAAATGCAATATTAGATGTAAACCTAGCAGAAAATCCAAATATATATTTTGTAACAAACCATGTTAAATATAGTGACCAATATGAAGCACTTAAAGAATATTTAAAAAATGAAGCAAATAATGTACAAACATTAGATTTACTTGTAAGTGGCAAAGTGCCAGAAGACTGTGATGCTTTAGTAATAACAACACTAGAAGAAGACTTTTCTGAATATGAGTCAAATTTAGTAATAGATTACATAAATAATGGTGGGAATTTAATGATACTAGAAGAGCCAAATTATACTGGACTAACTTTAACAAATTTCCAAAAAATATTAGATCAATATGGTGTAAGTATTTCTAACGGAGTTATTTTTGAGACAGATGAAAATAATGAAATAAGTGGATATCCAAACTTCATAATTCCACAAGTAAGTTATTCATCAGACATCACACAATATATTGCATCTGATGGAGCAGTAGCATTAATAGACACAGGAAGAATAGAATTCAAGTCAGATGAAGAACTAGAAGCTTTAGGTGTATCATTTGAAAAATTAGTTACAGCAACAGATTCATCATTCTTAAGAAGTGATACATCAATCACAACACCAAATATGACAGACTCAGATATTCAAATGTCTGGAGATGTTTTAGGAGCAGCAATAACAAAACAATTATCAGAAGGAGAAAATAAAGAGTCAAAATTAGTATTATATGCAAGCAGTGTATTTGCAAGTGACTTAGCAATAACTCTATATGGATCTTCATCAAATAGTTCAAGTAGAATAATGGGAATTGCATTCTACAATAACAAAGACTTAGTAATAAATTCAATATCTTATTTATCTTCTAGAACAGATAATTTAACAATTAGAAAAGATACAGGAACAATATCTACATTTACTGCGACACAAGAGCAAACAGATATAATACAGGCAATTGTAATAGCATTACCAATAGTAATATTATTAATTGGAATTATAGTATGGCAAGTTAGAAGAAGAAAAAAATAAATTTACACAAATAAAAATTCAAACCCTCTCATAATATTTTATGAGGGGGTTTTATGAAAAATATAATAAAAGTAATATCAATTTTAATAGGAACTATAATAGGTGCAGGTTTTGCATCTGGAAAGGAAATATATATTTTCTTTGAAATATTTGGAAACTTAGGATTAGTAGGTTTAATCATATCTACACTTGTTACAGGTTTAATCATATATGCAGTTTTATATTTATCAAATAGAAAAAACATTAGAAGCAATGAAGATTTTCTAGACACAATTTCAAATAATAAAATTAAAACTTTACAAAAAATAACAAAAAATGCTTTAAAAAATATAATAAACATATTTTTAATAATATCATTCTTCATAATGATAGCTGGTTGGAGTGCTTATTTTAAACAAAAATATGGACTTCCAATATTATTAACATCTGGCATAATGGGAATATTATTATATATAACTTTTTTAAATAATATTGAAGGAATAATGAAAATAAGTAGCTTTATAGTACCAATATTAATTATAATAATTATATATATATCAATAAAAAATATTGTTCCTTCAAATATATTACAAGATAATGAAAGCACAGCACCATTATGGTATGTAATACTTAACGCAATTTTATATTGTAGTTACAACTCAATAATGCTTATTCCAATATTAATATCTGTAAGTAACACATTAAAGGATACAAGAACTATCAAAATAGTAACGATAATAACAACAGCAATATTATTAATTCTATCATTTATTATTTTTCAAATATTAAACTTAGCAAAATTTGATATAAATAGTGTAGAAATGCCAATCCTAGAAATACTATCAAAAAGCGGCACACAGGAATATTTATACTCAATAGTAGTAGTAATTGCAATATTTACAACTGCAGTTTCAGCAGGGTATGGATTTTTAGAAAACATAAAAAACAAGAACAAATACAAAAAAATATCAGCATTAATATGCATACTTGGAGTACCAATATCTTATTTAGGATTTGGCAAATTAATAAGCATAATGTATCCATTGTTTGGTGCAATTGGACTGTATCAAATAATATTGATATTTAAAAAATATAGTATTGCAAAAAATGCCAAAAACTGATATAACCATATAAGGGATAGTTAAGGAGAAAAAATCCATGAGGAACAAAAGCAATGAGAAAGGAAAAAATATAATATACTTAAATAATAATTACCATCCAACTTTTAACAAAAAGCGTCTTGCTGGAGTAATTATATTGATAGTACTAATAGTTATATTTATAGTTGGATATATTTTATATGCTTCAAATGAAGAATTTAGATATTTTATGGATATGAATATCTTAAGAAAACAAATAAGTCAAAATAATTTAAATTCCATAGAACTTGAAGATTATGATAAATCAAATATATATGCTTATCACGATAAAATAGCTGTATTAAAAGATAATATATTATCATTATATACTTCTTCTGGAAACAAGGAAGGAGAACTTCAAATACAAATAAGTACACCAATTACATATTCAAATGGAAGATATTTTATGATAGCACAACAAGACTCTTCAAAAGCTTATTTAATACGAGACAACCAAATAGTATGGGAAAAGGATTTAGAAGGTAATATTTCAAGAGTTAGTGTAAATTCAGCAGGCTATAGCTCAATTATACTAACAGGTACAGCATATAAATCTGTAATAATAGTATTTGACGATAAAGGAAATGAATTATTCAAATACTTATCTAGTACAATAACAGTAGACTCTGCAGTATCAGAAGACAATCAATACTTAAGCTTTGCAGAAGTAAATATATCAGGTACACTTGCTCAATCAAACATAAAAATATTATCAATAGAAAAAGCAAAAACATCACCAAGTGATGCAATTGCTTATACATATAATGCAGATTCGGGAAACTTAATACTAAATATAAAATATCAAAACAATAATAAATTAGTTTGTATGTATGATAATTCTATACACGTAATAAAAAACAATGCAGACACTAAAATAGCAGATATAAATAATACAAATAACCATATAACATTTTATAGTATAGAATTAAACAATCATTTAGTTCAAACAGTAGAAGCTACAACAGGATTATTAAACACTCAGACAACAGTTCAAATAATAAATATGGACAATCAAAAACAAAACACCTATCAATTTGACGGAGTCACAAAAGAACTATATACTTATGGAAATAAAATAGCATTAAACTTAGGCTCAGAAGTTCACTTTATAGATACAAATGGATGGCTTATAAAAAAATACACATCTTCACAGGAAATAAGAAAAATAGTAATAACAGACCAAATAGCTGGAATTGTATATAGGGATAAAATAGAGATTGTAAAACTATAAAATTTGCCCATCTGGGACGGTCCTTTTTGGGCAAAATTTATATAATATAAAACAAAAGTAAAAGGAGGAAAATATGGGAATAGTCGTAGATTTAATTCTTATAATAGTTTTTGCACTATTTATTTTTATGGGGTATAAAAAAGGATTAGCTGGAAGCTTAATAAAATTATGTTCTTTCGTAATAGCATTAATACTTGCTTTACTTTTATATAAACCTGTTGCAAATGTTATAAAAGATAATACACAAGTTGATGAAAACATAAAAAGTACCATAGTTGATACATTTTCAAAAGATGAAAAAGAAGAAGAACAAAATATGCCAAATGACCTAGTTGAAAATATCAGTAGTGAAATAGAAAATGCTACAACAGAGGTCGTTAACAACACAGCACAAAGCATATCAGACACTATTATTAATATAGGTGCAGGAATTATAATATTTATAGTTGCAAGATTATTATTAATAATTGTAAGCATATTTGTAAAACAAATTGTAAAACTTCCAATAATAGGTTTAATAGATAAAGTAGGTGGAATAGCTTATGGAGCAGTAGAAGGAATTGTTATAATCTATATAGTCTTAGGACTTATTTCTTTAACAAGCCTAATATGGGTAGATAATGCCGTAGTATCTGCAATAGTAAATTCAGGTATTGGTTCATTCTTATATAATAATAACATAATATTAAAAATATTCTTTTAGAATTTTTTTGGGTGTTTCGGGGGACGTTTCCCTAAAACACCCAAAAGATGTTTCGGGGGACGTTTCACTAAAACATCTAAAAGATGCTTTTGGGGACAGGTCTTTAAAATATTTTTTATAGATAAATTTATTCATGATGTTTTTGGAAAAAAGTGTCAAGAACATCTTTTTCTATATATAAATAATATTTTAGAAGATGATGGATAGAAAAATTTAAGCAAAACTCTGCGCTAAGTAAATAAATTAAAAGCAATTTTAGCAAAACTCTGTGAAAAATTATTGTTTTTGGTTGATATTTTAGATAATGTTTGGTATACTTTCCTTATATGAATATGGGAGTGATTATAATTGAAAAATAATAAATATACAAAAGAGAGAAAGTCTTCAAAGAAGACTAATATTAAGAAAAGAAATAATAGAAAAGCTATGAAGATAGTAGTAATTTTATTATTACTTATAATTATTGGACTAGTTTCAACATTTGTTTATAAAATATATCAAAATGGAGGAGGATTATCTGGAACTCTTGCCACTTTACTTGGTGAAGATAAGGAGAGTTTGGAAAATCTAGAGCCAATACAAGTGCTAATACTTGGTGAAAGTGGTGTAGATGATTATAAATTAGCTGATACTATAATGGTTGCATCATATAATCCTAAAACTCAACAAGCTTCTTTAATGTCAATTCCTAGAGATACATATGTTGGATCTAGAAATAGAAAAACTGCAACACAAAATTATTTAGCAAGCTATAAGATAAATTCAGTATATAGAAGTGGAACTAATATCCCAGAAGCAATAGAGAGAATAAATGATTTAACAGGATTAAATCTTGAAAATTATGTAATTATAGATACAGATGCATTAATTAAATTAGTAGATGCAATTGGTGGAGTTACTTTTAATGTACCAATAGATATGGATTATGACGATACGACTCAAGATTTACACATTCATCTAAAAGCAGGAGAACAATTAATTGATGGAAATAAAGCTGAACAACTACTTCGTTTTAGACACAATAATGACGGTTCAACTTATCCAACAGAATACGGACAACAAGATTTAGGAAGAATGAGAACTCAAAGAGAGTTCATACAAGAAACTTTAAAACAAACATTAAAGCTAGAAAATATTTTTAAAATAAAACAAATTATAGATATTATGGCTGAAAATGTAAAAACTAATATGCAAATAGAAAATTTAAAATCATATGTTCCAGTTGCAGTAAATTTTGATGTAAACAATTTACAAACTGGAGTTGTGCCAGGTGAATCAGAAATGTGTAATGGAGTTTCAATATATGTTGCTGATGAAAAAGACACAAAAGAACTTGTAGAGAAATTATTCTCATATGATGAACCAACTGAACAAACTGATTCTTCGCAAGAAAATGTTGAAAGCAATACTAATAATAGCTCTAGTAGTATATCTAAAAATGTTAAAGTAGAAGTGCTTAATGGTTCAGGTTCAAGTTCAAAATTAAAAGAAGTGGTAAACAAGCTTAAAGAAGCAGGTTATACAGTTTCAAAGCAAGGAACTACAAATTCTACTGCTAGAACTACAATTACAAATAGAACAAATCAAAGTAGCACAATAACTGATGAAATAAAAGAAATGTTAGGTGTAGGAAATGTAACAACAGGTTCGAAAAATTCAAATGTTGATATATCAATTGTTATAGGTAAAGATTATTAATGGTATAAAATTGAGTAAAATAAAATAGAGATTAATTCTAAAAAATTAATCTCTATTTTTGTTTATCTATATTTAGGGTAAAAACCATCTAAATTTTTTGAATAATCTCTAAGTTTTGCTGCATGTTTATATCTCCTTTTAGATCTGTTTTTCTTAAACTTAAGAATTTTTGCAAATATAAATAGGAATATAAGAACTAAACACAGTTCAATTGCAGTTTTGCTCATATCAGATTTATATACCGTATGTGATGCAAGTAAATCACAAGAATAATTAAATCCATTAATTGAAAAGGTAATACTTCCTAAATTAGTTCCTTCTGAAATTGGAGCATACATATTTTCTGTAAGTTTTATATTAGGTGTTGCAGAAGTTATATCATAATTGTTTGGAACTAAAGCGGTTATGTCTTCTGAGTATACTAAATCTAAATCCTTGCTATCGTTAGTTCCTCCAGATATTGATACTTGTTTAGCAATATCGCCTTTATGGGCAATAACCTCATGTTTAAAATTGTTAAAACCATATTCAAATAGTGTTTTACAATCCAAAGCTCTTTGACTTAAACCATCTTCTGTACGTTCACCATGAAGAACTACAACTAATAAAGACATATCATCTTTTTTGGCAGTTGCAACAATACAGTTTTTGGCAGCATCAGTATAGCCTGTTTTTCCAGCAGTTGCATAAGGATAATAATAATTATTAGCTGCTTTACTATAATTTACTTTTAATAATTCATTTGTAGTATTAAATAATCTATCTTCTCTAGGATATTTATTTGTTGCTGGTAGAGAACAAGATGTTTTAGAAGCAATGTCTCTAAAGGTTTCATACTGCATAGCGTATTTGCCAATTAAGGCTAAATCGTAGGCAGTAGAATAATGGTCTTCATTATGAATTCCATTTGGATTTACAAAATGAGTATTTTTGCAACCAATCTCTGCAGCTTTAGCATTCATCATATCTGAAAAAGCTTCTACAGAACCTGCAATATGTTCAGCAAGAACAAAAGCTGCATCATTTGCAGATGGTATAAGTAAAACATTTAAAAGTTGTTCTATAGTTAACTCTTCGCCTTCTTGAATATTTGCATGTGAATATCCTGCTGGAACAGAGTATATGGCATTATGGCTTGCTACAGCAGTATCTGATAAAGCACAATTCTCAATAGTTAAAATAGCAGTCATAATTTTAGTGGTACTTGCAGGATACATTTTAGTATTTGCATTTTTACTATATAGAATTTGACCGGAATCTAGGTCCATTAGAAGAGTTGCTGGTGAATATGTAGAAGGAATATTGCTTGTAATAGCAGTGCCTTCATCAGAAATATTTGTTTCTGCAGAGCCATTTGAATTTGTGCTTGCTTCTGATGTGTCTACAGAATTATTAATAATTTCTTCTGCAATAACAAAAGAATATGTATTCAATGTTGTTAAAATTATAAATAAAATTAACAAGAATCTTTTAAACAAATTAGATTTTTGTCTTACACTCATGAAAAAAACTCCTAAAAAATTAATATATGTATAATATAATATATTAAAAAGGATAAAATTTCAATACCAAGGACAAAGTAAAATGAAAATAATGCGTGAAAAATTAGTACACAAAACGACAAAACCAAGTAAAAGTTTTTAATATAATGAATAACATGTAGAAATGAGGTGATAATAATTAAAGATTTAAGTTTGAAAATGAAAATTGCGGTGGTTGCAATTGGAATAATAGTAGTCGGAACAATTGGACTATATATGTATAATACATCTGCGGATACTGAAGAATATTATGGGGAAGAAATGGTAGATATAAATATGACGGATGGCGAAGATACAGAAGAAAATGTGATTCCAGCAAAGATAATGGTTCATGTAACAGGTCAAGTACATGATGAGGGAGTTGTTGTTCTAGATGAAGGCTCTAGGATTGTAGATGCAATAGAAGCAGCAGGAGGTGAAACGGATGATGCAGATTTGGCAAAATTAAATTTAGCTTATGTGCTAAATGATGGAGAAAAAATTTATGTTCCTAGTAAATCAGAGCAAAATGAAGAAATTGATTATGTTACGACGTCAAGCGGAGATAGTTTAGGAGGGAGTATGAGTAAAGAAACATCTATAATAAATATTAATACAGCAGGACAGGCTGAACTTATGGAACTTCCGGGAATAGGTGAGTCTATTGCAAATAAGATAATTGCTTATAGAGAGGAAAATGGAAAGTTTAAGACAATAGAAGATATAAAAAATGTTCCTGGCATAGGAGATAGCAAATTTGCAAATATTAAAGATATGATAAAAGTGTAAGTAAGATAAATTTTTATATGAAAGTGCTATAAGAAACAAAAGGTCGTGCAATTAAATTTTTAGAGATTATTAAAAAAGTTGTGTAAAAGTCCTTTGATAAGAAATATAAAATATCAATGAGAGATTTATTTACACAACTTTTATTTTTTTTGTTTAAATAGATTAATAATTTTATTAAAAATTCTTGAAAAGAAATTTTCTTTTTTAAAAGTAATTAAACTAGTATTTGTTTGTTGGTTTGCTTCTGCTGTTTGGTTTGAAGTAGAATTATTAATATTTGTGTTAGTTTGAAAATTTACTTTTTCTACTGTAGTTGAAACAGAATTGTTAATTTTTGTCCCTGTTTGTAAATTCTTATTTGTACTTGAACTAGTAGGAGTTCTTGATGGAGGAAAAATACTAGAAATATCTTTATACTTTGCTTTTCTTTGCTCTTCTTTTTGTATAAGTTGTTCTTTATCTCTTTCAGAAAATTCCTGTTTTTCGCCATCTGTAAGCCAATAACTTCTATAAATTAAAGACAAAATTGCTTCAGTCTCCTTTAATAAGGGTTGTTTACTTATTTCAACATTTGGATTTATATGAGTTATATAATTTACATTCATATTTTCTTTAATAAAATTTAGAAATTTATTAGGAATCTTATTTACTAATT
>CALXJR010000013.1 GCA_944388675.1 uncultured Clostridia bacterium | reverse complement strand
TGATAGGTTTATTATTAAATATAAGTGGAAGAAGACAAAGAGCAATATTTATAGATTAAAAGGAGTTACATTTGAAAATAGGAAATTTAGAATTAGAAAATAATATATTTTTAGCTCCAATGGCAGGTATTACAGACCTGCCATTTAGATTAATATGTAAAGAAAATGGAGCAGGCTTAGTATATACAGAAATGGTAAGTGCAAAAGCACTATTATATGGAGATGAAAAAACTAAACTTTTACTAAAAACTTGTAAAGAAGAAAGACCACTTGCTGTACAAATATTTGGAAGTGATTTAGAAGCAATAGCATATGCTTCAAAATATGTAAGTAAAATAGGAGATATTGTAGACATTAACATGGGATGCCCTGCTCCTAAAATTGTAAAAAATGGTGATGGAAGTAAGTTACTATTAAATTTAGATTTAGTAGAAAAAATTGTAAAAACAGCAGTAGAAAATTCTGAAGTACCAGTAACAGTTAAAATGAGATTAGGCTGGGATAGTGAAAACATAGTAGCAGTAGAGGCTGCAAAAATAATAGAAAAAGCTGGAGCTTCAGCTATAACAGTTCATGGAAGAACAAGAAGCCAGTATTATTCACGGACAGGCAGATTGGAATATGATAAAAAAAGTAAAAGAAAGTGTAAGTATTCCTGTTATTGGTAATGGTGATATAAGAAGTAGCAAAGATGCAAAAAGAGCATTAGAGCAAAGTAATGTAGATGCAATAATGATTCGGTAGAGCAGCATTGGGAAATCCTTGGATTTTTAGGGAAGTACTTGCTTATTTAAAAGATGGAACAATTCTTACAAAACCTACAAATGAAGAAAAGTTACAAACAATATTAGAACATCTTCAAATGGAAATAGAAGAAAAAGGTGAAAACATTGCAGTAAAAGAAATGAGAAAACATATAAGTGCTTATACAAAAGGAATGCCAGCTTCAAGTGAGTTTAGAAGTATTATAAACACTTTAAACACTTATAAAGAAGTAGAAACTGCATTAAAAGAATATTTTCAAAATATATCAACTTTTTGCTAACCTGTCCCCAAAAGCATCCAAAAAATCAGAAAAATTCTCTTCTCATATTATAAATTTAGTAAGAATATTATTAAATAAAAAGCTTTATGGAAGGGAAGTGAATTTTGTGGATGTCAAAATTTAATTTTGCAATTTTAAATAAAAATCCCAAATTATTTAAAAAAATCATCATTATTATAATCTGTATATTTATTTGTATTTTTTTATGCTATTTTATATTTTTAAAAAAATTTAATTATAAAAATATAAATACTGGAAATAATAATCTTAATAAAACTTTAGATGAAATTCAAGAATATATTTGTAATATTAGTTCATATGAAGCGACTATAGAAGTAACAGTATATAGTAATAAAAATACAAACAAATATAAAATAAAACAAAGCCATGAAGAAAACTATGACACACAAGAAATTTTAGAGCCAGAAAATGTAAAAGGAGTAAAATTTATATATAAAGATAATACTTTACAAATTATTAATACCACACTCAATCTAACAAAGATCTATAATAATTATCCTTATATAGAAAATAATAACTTATGGCTGAATGATTTTTTGGAAGAATATAAAACAGCTAATGAGACAAACAAAGAAATATCTGAAGATGAAAGAGAAATAGTATTAACTTTACAAACACAAAAAGTAGATTCAAAAATAAAATATAAAGAACTATATTTAGACAAAAAAACAGGAAATCCAACAAAACTATTATTACAGGACAATAACAAAAATACAATAATCTACATATTATATAGTGAGATAACATTAAAATAGGACTATTTATGTATCTTAAAAACTAGTATGAAAAATATATCCAAAACAAGTCTAAAGATATACAAACTATTGGGAGTGAAAAAATATGATAGTAAAAAGAGGAGATATGTTT
Source organism: uncultured Clostridia bacterium (assembly GCA_944388675.1). Classification (GTDB taxonomy): domain Bacteria; phylum Bacillota; class Clostridia; order TANB77; family CAG-508; genus CAG-245. The sequence goes on along the minus strand of CALXJR010000013.1, from coordinate 18,684 downwards.
TATGCCGATTTAAGTCCTGTGGTTGGATCAGAACAACGGAGGCATTAGACCTGTTGTAATAATACAAAATGATGTAGGAAATAAACATAGTCCAACTGTTATTGCTGCTGCAATAACTTCACAGCTAGGTAAAAGTAAGTTGCCAACTCATATAGAAATAGGTCCAGAAAATACAAAACTAAAAACAGAGTCAATTGTACTTACTGAACAAATAAGAACAATTGATAAAAGTAGATTAAAAGAAAAAATTGGACATATAAATGACCCATCAATAATGAATCAAATAAATAATGCATTAGGAGTAAGCTTTGGATTAGATGAATAAATACTTTAAAGAAGCTAAAGGTTTTATACCTTTAGCTTCTTAATTATTTCTATTTCTTTATATAAATCTTTAATTCTTTGCGTTCTAGTAATTAGAGCTGTTTTATATTCTTGCAAAACATCATGAAAATTAAAAAAATCTTCACCTGAACTAAATAATAATTTCATACCTTCAGAATAATAATCACGTTTCTTTTGATTATTTGCTTTTTGCATTTTAGCATTATATGAATCTATTAATTCAAGTCGTTTAATATTTTCTTTAAGATAATCAAGATAATCATATAATAGACTAATTTCATATTTAGTATCATCAATAACAATTTTAAACAAAGCTTTCAAAATTGTTGGACTGATTTTACCCATTCTAGAATTTTCCGAAAGCTGACTTAGTGCCATAGTTTGCTTTACATTTGCCGGTTTTGTATCTTTAATCATGTCTTTAAGAGTTTCAGAAATATTAACGTGAGTTGTATAATGTCTTTTTGTAACTAAAGCATCATATTCATCTGCAACTCTAATAATTCTTGCTACAAAAGGAATATCTTTTTTAGTTAGCCCTTTTGGATAACCACTACCATTTAAAGCCTCGTGATGATATAATGGTCCCTCGGCATATGGGCGAAGTTTTAAATCATCCATACAAATTTGATATCCTAAAGTAGTATGAGTTTTCATAATTTCGTATTCTTCATCAGTTAATTTCCCAGGTTTACTTATAATTGAATAAGGAATCATAGACTTCCCAATATCGTGAAGATATCCACAAATAATTGCATGAACAGTAAATTTTTTATTCAATCTTAATTGTTGACAAATTCTACCACTTAAATCACCAACATTTTCACAATGCTGTCTTGTCATAGGGTCTAGCTTATCAAGAACAGAAAGCTCATAGCGCATATTCTTGTCTAAGTTATATGTTTTTATAGATGTAGAATCATAAAAATTAATTTTATTTTCTAATAACATAAATTTTCTCCTAAGTTAATACTATAAAAATAATATCACTTATTTATAAAAAAGGCAAGGTGTTTTTGGGGACGTTTCACTAAAACATCTTTTGGGTGCTTTTGGGGACGTTTCACAAAAACAGCTTTTGGATGCTTTTGGGGACAGGTCACTAAAATATCTTTTAAATGTTTTTGAAGATACATACCTAAAATAAGCTTTAAAATTCATATTAAGTAGAATTAAAAAATAATAATTATTTGAATACTTGTTCAAATGCTTAGAAATCAAGGATTACAAGAAAAACAAAAACTTTTTTGTATTTTGCTTGACAATTAATGAAACTTGTATTATTGTATTTATAAAATTATAGAAATTTGAGAGGGGGTGAACTTTACACAATGAGTTCGGACGATATATTTGAAAAAGTAAAATCAATAATTGTTGAGCAATTAGGCGTTGCTGATACAGCTGTTACACTAGAAGCATCTTTTATAGATGATTTAGGAGCTGATTCATTAGATATAGTTGAATTAATAATGGCATTAGAAGAAGAATTTGATACAGAAATTCCTGATGCTGATGCTGAAAAAATAGTTACAGTAGGTGACGTTGTTGACTATATAAAAGAGCATGTTGCTTAAGAAAAAAATTTGAAAGGTTTAATAGACCTTTCTTTTTTTTTCTAATCTGTAACGGCTCTTTGAAAATAAAATTTGATTTTGCTCTTTATTTATTTGACCCCAAAAGGACTGTCGCAAATGGGCAAAATAACAAAAAACTATTTACAAAATAAGGCAAATGGAGTAATATATAAATGTATAGCTATAGATTAATAATTATTTGAAAGGAGGAGTAAGATGGAACAAGATTTATCTAAATTAGAGCAGAGCATTGGATATACTTTTAAAAATAAAGAACTTTTAAAAAACGCATTAACTCATACTTCATATGCATATGAGCACAGGGTAAAAAGTAATGAAAAGTTAGAATTTTTAGGAGATAGCATTTTAGAATTTATTTCGAGTAAATACCTATATAATAATTATCCAAAATTGAAGGAAGGAGAAATGACTAAAGTTAGAGCTACAGTAGTGTGCGAAGATAGTTTATATAAGATTGCAAGTAAGCATAATTTTAGTGATTTCTTGTATGTTGGAAAAAGTGAACAGATTCATCAAGGCAATAGAAAAGTTGCAATTATGGCTGATAGTGTTGAAGCATTAATTGCTGCAATTTATTTTGATTCTGGATTAGAAGAAGCAGAAAAGTTTATAATAAGTAATCTAAAGGATGAAATTGAAATTGCAAGTAAAAATGTAGGAATGAAGGATCACAAAACTGTTTTACAGGAAAAGTTGCAAGTTCATGGAAATGTAGATATTAAATATGAAATAATAAATGAAACAGGTCCAGACCATGATAAAACCTTTACAGCTCAAGTTAAACTAAATGGAAAGATTTTAGCTCAAGGTGTTGGTAAGACAAAAAAACAAGCTGAAATGGACGCAGCAGATAAAGCACTAAAGAATATATAAATAGGAATTAATATAAGGGAGGAAACGGTATTGAAAAAAGAGTATATTATTCCAATATTTGTACCACATTTAGGGTGCCCTCAATGCTGCACATTTTGCAATCAAAAAACTATAAGTGGAGAGACTAAACAAGTAACTGCAGAAGATGTAAGAAATACTATAGAATATTACTTAAAAAATTTTAAAAAAGGCAATTATGTTGAAGTTGCTTTTTTTGGAGGAAGTTTTACAGCAATTCCAGTAGAGACACAAGAGGAATTGTTAAAGGCTGTACAGCCATATATTAAAGACAAAAAAGTAAATAGTATTCGATTATCAACCAGACCTGATGCAATAGATAAGAAAATTTTAAAAATGCTAAAAAAATATCATGTAAAAACAATTGAATTAGGTGTGCAATCTACAAATAATTTTATACTGGAAAGATGTAAAAGGGGTCATACATTTGAAGATGTTAAAAAGGCTTCTAAATTAATAAGAAAATATAGATTTACATTGGGTCATCAGATGATGGTAGGTCTGCCAGATAGTACAGAAAAAGACGATATTAAAACAGCAGAAGATTTAATTAAATTAAAACCTAAATTAATAAGAATTTATCCAGTTCTTGTTATAAAAGGTACAGAACTTGCTAGAGAATATAAAAATAAAGAATATACACCTCTTACTGTTGGACAAGCAGTAGAAAGAAGTAAAGAGATTTTAAAATTATTTAATAAAAAGCACATTACAGTTATTAGAATAGGGCTTCAAAATACAGATACTATAACTAATCCAAAAGATAAAGAAAGTGAAGTTGTAGCAGGCCCATATCATCCAGCATTTGGACAATTAGTTGAAGATGCAATATGGTATGATAAAGTTGTATATGAAATAAAGAAAGTAAATGCAAAAGTTATTAAAGTAGAAATAGAAGCAAATAGCAAAGATGTTAACAACATAATAGGTCACAAAAGAGAAAACATCAATAAATTAAGAGACACATATGCAGTAATTACTAAAATAAAAGTAAATAATTCAATTAAACCTGGTAAATTTAAGTTAAAAGTGCTAGAAACAGCATAAAATGAATAAAATACCTATAATTGCCAATAATGGTAATATAGGTATTTTTGTAGTTGAAATTCAAAAACTTTTTATTTATATAATATAAGTCTTAGCTAGCTGTAAACTGTAACGAGATTTATAATTTTAATCAAAAATTTTTCAAAGTCTATATACAGTTAATTATTTTTTTGATATAAATTTATTAGATATAAAATTAAAAGATGGGAGGGGGAATGTTACAACCATTAAATTGGTATGTAGAAAAAGTATGAATAGAAAGAGATTAAAAATAAAAATTATTACGAAAATTAAAGTGTACACTATATTAACAATTGGCACAATTTTAATGGCTGCAGGAGTATCACTATTTTTACTTCCAAATGAATTGTCTACAGGAGGATTTGCGGGTATTTCAACAATATTTTACTATTTATTTAAAGTTCCATTGGGGGTAACTATGTTTGTTTTAAACATACCTTTATTGATACTTGCATATTTTAAAGTAGGAAAAAAACTTTTAATTAGGTCAATTTATGGAACTGTCGCTCTATCCTTTTTTGTTGATTTATTCGATAGAATAACACCATTAACTCAAGATAAGTTTTTAGGATGTATTTATGGAGGAATACTTTCAGGAATAGGAACGGCTATAATTTTAAGATACAATGCTTCTACAGGAGGATCGGATTTATTATCATATGTAATAAGAAGTTTTAAACCTCAATATAGATCTGGAACACTTATTTTGGCAGTGGATACAATCATTATAACTTTAAATGTTATTGTTTTTAGAACAATTGAAGTAGGTTTATATTCAGCAATAGCAATTTATTTGATGGGTAAAATGATAGATATAATATTTGAAGGTGTAAATTTTGCCAAAGTTTTACTGATAATATCACCAAAATATAAAGAAATTGCAAAAGTAGTAGGAGACAAAGTAAATAGAGGAAGTACTGGTATATATTCAAAAGGAATGTATACAAATGATGATAAGATGACATTATTATGTGTTGGCTCAAGACAGGAATCTTATAGAATTGAAAGAATTGCAAAAAAGATAGATAAAAGCGCTTTTATTATTGTCCTTAATTCTAGAGAGGTATTAGGCAGAGGATTTAAACAATAAATTTTATTAGGAATATTATAAAGTTGGTGTTTTATGAATAATCCATTTATTTTAGTTAAAGTTAAAGATAAAAATAAAGCTGTAGTAAATTTTAATAATGAATTTATTACAGAAGGCTTTATTGGAAAAAATGGAGTGACTAAAAATAAGAAGGAAGGAGATGGAAAAACTCCTTTAGGTAAATTTAATGTAGGTATTTGTTTTGGAATTCACAAAAAAATAGATACAAAGTTAGAATATATACAAATTAATCCAAATTTATATTGGGTTGATGATGTAATTTCAAAGTATTACAATAAGCTAGTGGATATTACAAAAGTAGATAAAGATTGGAATAGTGCAGAACATTTAATAGACTATCCAATAGAATATGAATATGCTTTAGAAATAAAAACTAATCCAAAATGTGAAAAAGGTAAAGGTAGTGCTATATTTTTACATTGCAGTAATCAAAAACCGACCGCTGGGTGTATTGCAATTAATACTAATTACATGATAAAATTATTGAAAAGTTTAAATAAAAATGCAATAATATATGTTATATAATTCACTATTAATAAAAAATTTATATTTTTTATTAAATATAGAAAGGAACGGATTTTAATTGGAACAAACATATGTACTAGAAAACTTAAAATCATTTAAGGTAAGAGATATTTTTGATTGTGGTCAATGTTTTAGATGGGATGAAGGCGAAGATGGAAGTTATACAGGAATATTTGGAAATAATGTATTAAATGTAAAACAAGAGCCAAATAAAATAACAATCTCAGGAATATGTGATGGAGATATAAAAGAAGTATGCAATAAATATTTTGATTTAGATAGAGATTATGAAAAAATTAAAGAAAAACTTTCACAAGTTGATGATTATTTAAAAGAAAGTATAAAATACGGAGAGGGAATTAGAATACTAAACCAAGATTTATGGGAGATGATAATTTCTTTTATTGTGTCTGCAAATAACAATATTCCAAGAATTAAAGGAATAATTAATAGAATGTCACAAAAATATGGTAATAAGATAGAATTTCATGGTAAGGATTATTTTACTTTCCCAACAATAGAAGCTCTATCTACAGCATCTGTTGAAGATTTAAGAGCTTTAGGGCTAGGATTTAGAGATAAATATATATATGAAACAACTAAGAAAATAAAAAATGGCGATATTAATTTAGAGCATATGAAACATGAAAATGATACAAAACAAATGAGAAATGAATTATTAACATTGTCAGGAGTAGGACCAAAAGTTGCTGATTGTATATTATTATTTTCAACATTAAAAAGATTTGATGTTTTTCCAATTGATGTATGGGTGAGACGTGTTATGAATGATTTATACATACATAATAGTGAGGAAAGTAAAGTAAATAAAAAAGAAATTGAAAAATTGGCAAGAGAAAAATATGGAGACTTAGAAGGAATTGCACAACAATATTTATTCTATTGGAAGAGAGAAAACAATTAAACCTAAAATATATAAATTTTCCGAAAATAAAATTTTTTGAAAGGAAGAATCATGAGCTTACAGATAATATATGGTAGAAGCGGTAGTGGTAAAACAAGTTATATTTTTGAAGAAATAAGTAAAAATATAGAAAATAATAGAAAAAAATATATAATAACCCCAGAACAGTTTTCTTTTTCAGCAGAAAAAGAATTGCTAAATACTATAACAAAAAATAATAATGAAACTGCAGTTATAAATGCAGAAGTTTTAACATTTGCTCGTATGGCGCATAGAGTGGCTGGAGACGTTGGTGGAAGTATCAACACTGTGCTTACAAATTGTGGAAAGGCTATGCTAATTTACAGTATATTATCAAATAAAAATAATAATTTAAAATTTTTAGGAAAATCAGAAAACAATATAGATATGATAATGACACAAATTACAGAGCTAAAAAAACATGGGGTAAGCTTAGAAAATTTAGAAACATTAAAAGAAAATATAGATGATGCATATTTAGAAAATAAGCTGGATGATATATATAAAGTTTATTCTGAATTTCAAAATAAAATACAAAATAATTATATAGATGAAAATGATTCATTAACAATTTTAAAAGAGCAATTAAATAGTACTAATATGTTTGAAAATACAGAAATATATCTTGACGAATTTGTTGGTTTTACAAAGCAAGAATATGATATAATAGAAAAACTTTTGCAAAAAGCTTATAAAGTGACAATTACAATTACCTCTGATGAATTATATAAAACAAAGGAAGCAAGTAATGATATTTTCTATACAAATAAAGAAACAATAAGCAAAATATTAAAAATCGCCAAATCTAATAATATAAAAATAGAAGAACCAATCAAAAAAGATAAAATATATAGATTTAATAATAGAGAGTTAAATCATATAGAAGAAAATCTGTATAATTTTCCATATAAAAAATATGAAAATAAAATAGAAAATGTAAGACTATTTTTAGCAAATAATCAGTACTCAGAAATGGAAAATGTGGCGAAAACTATTGTAAAATTAGTAAGAGATGAAAAATATAGATATAGAGATATAGCAATAATAACAAAAAATATAGATACATATTCAAATCTATGTAAAGCTATTTTTAATGAATATAATATTCCTGTTTATATCGACGAGAAAAGGGATCTAAGCCAAAATATTTTAGTTAAATATCTAATATCTATATTAGATATATTTAGCAAAAATTGGTCATATGATAGTGTAATTAACTATATAAAATCTGGCTTTATAGATATATCATTAGATGATACTTATATAATAGAAAATTATGCTTTAAAATGGAATATTCGTGGTAATATGTGGTATAAACAAGATTGGAATTTTCATGATGAAGATGAAATAGGTAAAGAGCAAAAGGAACATATTAATGAATTACGAAGAATGATAGTTAATCCATTAGTTAATCTAAAAAATAATTTGTCAGGTAGAAAAAGCGCAAAACAAATTTCAGAAAATTTATATAAGTTTTTTATAGAGAATAAAATTGATGAAATTCTTAAAGAAAAAATAAATAAGTTGAATGAATTGCAAAAGGTAAATATTTCAGCAGAGTATGAAACAAGCTGGAAGATTATAATGCAAGTTTTGGACGAAATAGTTTTAGTTTTTGGTGATGAAAATATAACATTTGAAAATTATATGCAAATTTTAAAAACTGGACTTGGAGAAAGTAAACTTGGAACAATTCCAATGGCTCAAGATGAAGTAACTGTTGGTGATGTAGATAGATCAAGGAGTCATAAAATAAAAATAGTATTTATAATAGGGTTAAATGATGGAATGTTCCCAGGAGTTACAAAGGCTGAGGGATTTTTAAATGATGCAGATAGACAAAAAATACAGGAAAAGGGAATAGAGCTTGCAAAAGGAACAGTAGATAGAATATATGAGGATAATTTTAATATCTATAAGGCATTTACAACAGCAGAGAAAAAAATGTATTTATCATATTCATCATCAGATATGGAAGGAAAATCATTAAGACAATCTATTCTAATTTCTAGAATTAAAAAAATATTTCCTGAAATTAATGAAGAGAGTGATATAATACATAGAAAATCAGAAATTTGTACTAAAGAAAACACTTTTGAAGAACTTTTAATAAACTTGCGAAATTTCAGAGATGGAAAAGAAATTGACCCTGTATGGTTTAGAATATATAATATTTACGAGTCTAATCCAGATTGGAAGGAAAAGCTAGATTATGCTGTTAAAGCTTTAAGATACTCAAATAATACCGAGAAAATTACTAAAGAAAATATTGATAAAATGTATGGCGATGTTTTAAAGACTAGTGTTTCTAGGTTAGAACAATATAGTAGTTGTCCTTTTTCTTATTATTTAAAATATGGCTTAAAATTAAATGATAAAGAGACCTTTAATTTGGAATCTGTAGATACAGGAACATTTATGCATGATGTAATAGATAGTTTTTTTACAAGATTAGATGAAGACGAAATTAATATAAAGAAAATTACAGATGAAGAATTAGAAAAAATTGTATCAGAAATTATACAGGATAAATTAAACTTAAATAAAAATTATATTTATACTGTTTCGGCCAAATATAAAATATTAGCAGAAAGACTAAAAAAAGTTATTTCAACTTCAATGAAATATATTGTGCAAAGTATAAGACAGAGTGAGTTTGAAGTTTTCGGGCATGAAATAGAATTTGGTACAAATGGTAAGTATAAGCCAATTACAGTAAAAACAGATGATGGAAAAAGAGTAGAGATAATTGGAAAAATTGATAGGGTAGATATATTAAAAAATCCTGATGGAACTTATGTAAGAATAATTGATTACAAATCTTCGATAAAAAATATAGATTTAAATCAAGTAGTATCTGGACTTCAACTTCAATTATTAACATATTTAAATGAAACATGCAAAGTAGAAGACTTTTTACCAGCAGGAGTTTTGTATTTTAATTTAACAAATCCTAATATATCTGCAGATAAAAATATGACAGATGAAGAAATTGAAAATAAGATTAAGCAAGAATTTAAAATGAAGGGCTTAATTTTAGCAGATGTTAATATTATTAAAAAAATGGACACTAAAATTGAGGAAACTGGTACAAGTACCATTATTCCAGCAGGTATTAAAAAAGATGGAGAACTTAGTAGTAAAACAACAAATGCAATAACTAAAGAACAATTTGATTATTTACAAAAATATATGGATAAACTAATAAAACAAATTTCAGAAAGCATTTTAGCAGGAAATATTGAAGTAAAACCGTATTATAATGTAAAAAATAAAAAAACACCATGTTCTTATTGTAAGTATAAGTCTATTTGTAGATTTGATGAAAATAGTGGGACAAGTGATTATAATTATATTAGTGAGCTAAATAAAGATGCTATTTTAGAATTAATAAAAGAGCAAAAGATTTTATAATTTACAGTTAGAAAGTGTTTATTATAAAAAACAGGGAAAAATGGAGGAAATATGAAACCACAAAAATTAAAAAAAGGTGATACAATTGGAGTTGTTGCTCCATCAAGCTGTATAAAAGAAGATGATTTAGAATATATAAATGCATCAATTGCACTAATGGAAAGTGCTGGATTTAAAGTAAAATTTGGGAAGTATGCATTTGAGGATACTTATGGCTATGGTACAGATCCTGAAAAAAGAGCCAAAGACATAAATATGATGTTCAAAGATAAAGATGTTAATGCGATTATGTGTGTAAAAGGTGGGGAAGACTCTAACTCGTGTTTTGATTATTTGGATTTTGAACTAATTAAAAATAATCCTAAAATTATTTGTGGGTTTAGTGATAATACAAGTATATTGGATGTAATAAATGATAAAACGGGTTTAATTACATTCCATGGACCAACTTTTAAATCGCTAACATCTTGGGGTACAATTACAGCATATAAACAATTTATGAAAGCATTTGTTGAAAATACAAATGAAATTGGGGATAAAGAAGATGAATTTAAAACAATTCAAGATGGTGAAGTAGAAGGTGTATTAATTGGAGGAAATTTAGAATTATTTACAAAACTAGTTTGTGGTAAGTATAAAGTAAACATAGATGGAAAAATCTTATTTTTGGAAGAGTTAGGGTTTGAATCATCTCCAGATATAGTAAACAGTAATTTGTATTATTTAAAGCAAAATGGTGTATTTGACAGAATTTCTGGATTATGGATTGGAAATTATGAGCATCCAAGTAAAATAAGTTTAGAAAATATTTTTATGAATGTTTTAAAAGATGCCTATAATTTTCCTATAATAAAATCTAATAGTTTTGGTCATATTGATAAAAAGACAGTAATCCCAATAGGAGCAAAGGCTAAAATAGATACAACAAAAGATGTAAAAATAGAATTAGTAGAAAATATATTGTTATAACTTAATAAATGTAATAATAAAATGAAAAGAGGCAAATGATGTATCATAATTGGGAAGATTTAGAGAAATCAGTAATAGGCTGTAAAAAATGTAAATTGTGTATGAATAGAACCAATATAGTATTTGGAACTGGAAATAAACAAGCAGATATAATGTTTATAGGTGAAGGTCCAGGTGCAGATGAAGATAGGCAAGGTATACCTTTTGTTGGCAAGGCTGGTCAGCTTATGAATAAAGCTTTGCAGGCATTGGGAATAGATAGAAATAAGCTATATATTACAAATATAGTAAAATGTAGGCCACCTCAAAATAGAGTGCCAGAACAAGATGAAGCAGAGGCATGTTTAGATTATTTAAGAAATCAAGTAATTCTAGTAAAACCAAAAATAATTGTTCTATTAGGAAGTACAGCTCTTAAAAATATTTGCGGACAAGAATATGGAATAACAGCATCAAGAGGAAAATGGATTGAAAAGAAAGGAATTTTATATATGCCAACATGGCATCCAGCAGCATTACTAAGAGATGAGACAAAGAAAATAGAATTTTGGAGAGATTTAAAACAAGTAAAGCATAAGATGCAAGAATTAAATGCAAAAAATTAAATTTTCTGTAAGATTTCAAATATTATTAAGATTAATTTTTAAATAGAATAATTTATAATAAGGAAGGACTAAAAATGGAAGAGAAAGAAATTAGAGAATATTGTTTAAATTGTAAAGTAAAACCTTGTAGTAATAATGGATGTCCATTAAATAATGATATACCAAGTTTTATACATGAAGAAGATTATGAAAAAGCATTTAATATATTAAGTAATACAACAGTATTACCAGCTATTTGTGGAAGAATATGTCCACATGAAAAACAATGTCAGGGAAGTTGCGTAAGAGGAATAAAATCAAATCCTGTTCAAATAGGTGAAATGGAAAGCATAATAGGAGATATTAGTATAAAAAATGGGTATAAAATTCCAAAAGAAATAGATGAAAAATTAGTTAATAAGAAAGTTGCAGTAATTGGAGGAGGTCCTGCAGGACTTACTTGTTCTGCATTTTTAGCTAAGAAAGGGGTACAGGTTACAATATATGAGAAGTATAATGAACTTGGTGGAATTTTAGTTCATGGAATACCTGATTTTAGATTACCAAAAGATGTTGTAAAAAATACAATAGATAAAATATTAGAATTAGGTATTAAAGTAGAATTAAATAAAGAATTAGGTAGAAATTTACATATAGAAGATTTACAAAATCAATATGATGCAATATTTGTATCTGTAGGAGCTAATATTCCTAGTAAAATGAATATTCCTGGTGAAGAATTAGAAGGAGTATATGGAGGAAATACTTTATTAGAAACAGGAATACATCCATCATATGAAGGAAAGGTTGTAGCAGTAATCGGTGGTGGAAATGTTGCAATGGACTCTGCAAGAACAATAAAAAGACTTGGAGCAAAAAAGGTGTATGTTATATATAGAAGGGCAGAAGAACAAATGCCTGCAGAAAAAAAAGAAATAAAATCTGCAAAAGAAGAAGGTGTGGAATTTTTATTTCAGAATAATATATTAAAAGTACTTGGAAAAACACATGTAGAAAAAATAGAATGTATAAAAACGCAACTTGTTAAAAAAGAAGGTGAAACACGTTTATCACCTGTAAATATAGAAGGTAGTAATTACATAATGGATATGGATTATGTAGTAATGGCAACAGGTTCTAAACCTGAAGAAAAAGTAATAGAAAACTTTGAAAAAAACAAATGGGGCTATATTAATATAAATGAGAAAATGCAAACATCATTAAAAAATGTTTATGCAGGCGGAGATATAGCAGGAGAAAAACAAACTGTTGCATGGGCAGCAAGGAGTGGCAGAAATGCAGCAGAAAATATAATAAGCTGTTTTTAGGGACACCTTCCGAAAACAGCTTTATTAAAAATAATTAAGTGTATTTTAGCAATCTGCAAATAGATTTATTAAAAAATGACAAGCTAAAAGCTGTTTTCGGAAGGTGTCCCCAAAAACAGCTTAATTTATTTATCATTTTCAAATTCTCTTTTTAATAAAATTTTCTTTATAAAATTAATAATCTTTAAAAATGTATTTTCTTTTCTTTCAATTAGATAAGTACTGTTTTCAATTTCTGGTAAACTATCAAATTTCTTATCAAGATTTTCCATCATATATATGTAATAGTCGTTAAAGAAATGATAACCATCAGTAGTTCCTATTAAATCTTTAAAACTATATAGTTTTTTTCTAAATCTTTCTATATCATCAGAACTTAATAAAGATTTATAAACTGTTGCAAAATAAGTTTTTATAATGGTTTCCTGTGCAAGGAAATATTGCTGTCTTATTTGTTTTTTTAAATTTTCAATCTTTTCTGATAATTTATGATATTTCTCTGTTGACACATCAGAATTTGCTAATTTATTGCTTAATTTAATAATTTTTTCTTCGCAATTTAAAATATTGTCAAAAGAATCAGAAACTGTTCTATATGCTAATTCTCCACATAAAGCTGAAAATTTGTTTTTAAAATGATCATTACTATTAATTGTGCTGTCTATTAAAACTTCTTCTCCTGTTACATATGTCATTTGATATATTATATTGCATAAAAGAGGGTAACAATTAGGGCTTATTGTAGAAAATTGTATATTGTAATATGTTACATTTTCAAAAGTTTCTCCCCATATATTTGATGTAATCCATTGCACCGCTGCTTCATTTAAGCCCATACCAGATGCTTTAGAACCATGAAAAATGCATAAGCCTAATCTTTTAAGATTTCCTTTTTCATCTTTGACTTCTTGCAAATTATGAATTAATTCATGAACAGCATATTTTTCCAAATCGGAAAGTCCCATTCCATCTCTAAAATAAATTGCAGAATTTTTGTAGAAATAACTTGCTTCAGATAGACCTTCTGGAATGTGTGCAATATACATAGGTAAATTGGAAAATCTATTGTAAAGTTCATCAAAAGAAAAGCCAATATTAGGAAATGTAGAAATAATATTTTGGCTTACATTTTTAGCTATAGTATTAATACTTGATTTATCTAATTCGGAAATAACAGTTATTCCATCTTTTTTTAAATCTGACTCTATACTCATTTTTTGCATAATTCTCCTTAGTTTAAAATTATTATACAACAAAATTCGCTAAAAAAGTATAACAGAAAGGTTAAAAAAATATTACAAATATGTTACATTAGATAATTTTAAAATCGCACAATATAGACGGTCCTTTTTTAGTACACAAATATTTGTTTTCACCAAAAAAGGACCGTCCATATTGGAAAATTTACTTTAAAACAATATTGTAAATTCTATTTTTTACATATATTTCTTTTACAATTGTTTTACCTTCTAATTTTTCTTTTACTGCTTCATGTGCTAATTCTTTAATTTTTCCTTCATCTTCATCTACTGGAATATCGATTGTAGCACGTAACTTTCCATTTATTTGTATTGGAAGGTTTATTGTATTGCTCTTTGTTTTTTCTTCATCATAAGTAGGCCAAGGTTCATATGCAATTGTTTCTGTATGACCTAATTTGTTCCATAGTTCTTCTGTAATGTGTGGAGCAATTGGGTTTAGTAATTGTAAAAATCCTTCTGCATATTTTTTAGGTAATACATCTTCTTTATAAGCTTGATTAATAAATATCATCATTTGAGCTATTGCTGTATTAAAGCTCATCGCTTCATAATCATTAGTAACTTTTTTTACTGTGTAATGATATTCTCTTTCTAAGTTTTTATTTTCTTCATCTTTTACTTTATCAGATTCTGCGAATAATCTCCAAACTCTATCTAGAAAGTTCTTAGAACCTGATATTCCATTTGGGTCCCAAGGTTTATCAGCACTTAATGGTCCCATAAACATTTCATATACTCTTAGAGCATCTGCTCCAAATTCTTTTACCATGTCATCTGGATTTATAACATTTCCTTTAGATTTACTCATTTTTTCACCATTTGTACCAAGAATCATACCTTGATGACAAAGTTTAGCAAATGGTTCTTTAACAGGTGATAATCCTTTATTATATAAGAAGTTATTCCAGAATCTTGCATATAGTAAGTGGCCTACTGCATGTTCAGGTCCACCAACATATAGGTCAACTGGCATCCAGTGTTTTAGAAGTTCTTGATTTGCAAATTCTTTATCATTATGTGGGTCTATATATCTTAAGAAATACCAGCTAGATCCTGCAGAACCAGGCATTGTACTAGTTTCTCTTCTTGCTTTTTTACCCTCAAATGTAGTATTTACCCAATCTTTTGCTTTATCTAGAGGAGAAGCTCCATCTTTAGATGGTTTGTAATCCTCAAGCTCTGGTAATACTAAAGGTAAATCTTCATCTGCTAATACATGAATTTCATTATCTTCAGTATATACAATAGGAATTGGCTCACCCCAATAACGTTGTCTTGCAAAAATCCATTCACGTAATTTATAATTTACTTTTTTGTCGCCTATACCTTTTTCTTCAAGCCATTCAATCATTTTGTCTATTGCTTCTTGTTTATCAAGACCATTTAAAAAATCAGAATTAATATGAATTCCATCACCTGTGAAGGCTTCTTTAGAAACGTCTCCACCTTCAAGAACAGGAATAATATCTAGTCCAAATTTAGTTGCAAAATCATAATCTCTTTGGTCATGAGCAGGAACAGCCATAATTGCTCCTGTTCCATATGTCATTAAAACATAGTCTGAAATCCAAATAGGAATCTTTTTACCATTTACAGGATTTATTGCATAACTACCTGTAAATGCTCCTGTTTTATTTTTATTTAAATCTGTTCTTTCTAAGTCTGATTTAGTAGCAGATTCTTCTTTATATTTTTTAACTTCATTAGAATGTTCTTTAGTTGTAATTTTATCAACTAATGGGTGCTCTGGTGAAAGTACACAATAAGTTGCACCAAATAATGTATCTGGTCTTGTTGTAAATACAGTAAATTCATAATCTGAATCTGCAACTTTAAATGTAACTTCTGCACCAACAGATTTTCCAATCCAGTTTCTTTCAATTTCTTTAGTAGATTCTGGCCAATCAATATGATTTAATCCTTCTAGCAATATTTCAGCATATTTTGGAATATCCATAACCCATTGTTTCATATTCTTTCTTACAACAGGGAAGCCACCTCTTTCACTTTTTCCGTTAATTACTTCATCATTTGAAAGAACTGTTCCTAATTCTTCACACCAATTTACTGGCATATCTATTAATTTTGCTAAACCATCATTATAAAGTTGTTTAAAAATCCATTGAGTCCATTTATAAAAAGATGGATCACATGTTGATATTTCTTTATCCCAATCAAAAGAAAAACCAAGCATTTTTAATTGTCTTTTAAAAGTAGCAATATTTGCTTTTGTAAATCCTTCTGGATGGTTTCCAGTTTTAATAGCATATTGTTCAGCTGGAAGACCAAAAGCATCCCATCCCATTGGATGTAATACATTATAGCCTTGCATTCTTCTCATTCTAGACATAATATCTGTTGCTGTATAACCTTCTGGATGTCCAACATGTAAGCCTTGTCCTGATGGGTAAGGAAACATGTCTAGAGCATAATATTTAGGCTTTGAAAAATCCCATACATCAGTATAGAATGTTTTATGTTCGTCCCAATATTTTTGCCATTTAGGTTCAATTTCTCTAAAGTTATATGACATATAAATCGCCCCTTTTTTGAATATATATATGCAAAAATTATATAAAAATAAAGGTAAAAAGTCAAGTAAAACTGCACCATTATAATATTTTGTGTCCGATGCATTTGCAAAATTTAAATATATTTCAATTTTTTTTCCATTTCGTCCTTAATTATCTTCTTCTTAAGATGTTTGACTAGTACAGAAAAAGACTAGAGCATGCACCTCTAGTCTTTTCTTGGGTCCTTTACTTAGACAATAATAAAACTCGTTACAGAAATTTATAGCTATGAATTTTGTTTCGTTAATTTCTGTAACATTATTATACTATATTACTTTTCAAAATCAATAGTTTTTACATTTTTTTCCTATTAATTTTAAGTTTTATATTGACTTATAATTAAATAATTTGTATAATTTTACTCAGAAGTAAGGAAAAGCAGAAGTGTGTCGCCTCCACAAAGGAGGTGATGAGTATGATAGAATTTTTATTTCAATTTATTATATTTCTTTTTGCTGGTCTAGTATCAGTAACTATCATAACTATTGCCTTAATAGTTGTAATTATACATATATTAAGCAAAAAATAAAAAAATACACACTCTGCTGCGCTGTTAGAGTGTGTATTTAAAATACATATAAAACGGCGACCACTTTTGTGGCTCCTTATTTCTATTTTTATTATATCATATATTTTACATTTGTCAAATGGATTTTATTCTAATTATAATTCATAAAAGTAGCTTAGTTAATAATTAATAAAACTTATTAATTGTAGATTTAGTAAGAAAATTGTAAAATTTATAAAAATAAAATCTATAAAAAATCATTGACAAAAAAACTAGGTAATATATAATAAAGCCAATGGACAAAAGGGGTTATTTCTAAAAGTATAATAAGGAGGTAAATTTATGGCAACAGAACTTACAGAGGAACAAAAGAATCATATTAAAGATATGATAGATGGTTTAGTTGCAAGAGCAAAAAAAGCATCAGAGGAATATATGAAACTTTCACAAGACCAAGTAGACAAAATTGTTAAAGCTATGGCTATGGCAGGACTAGAACATCATATGGAACTTGCTAAAATGGCAGTAGAAGAAACAAAGCGTGGTATTTATGAAGATAAAATTACAAAAAATATGTTTGCTACAGAATACATTTATCATAGTATAAAATATGATAAAACAGTTGGTGTTATTAATGAAAATGAGGAAGAAGGCTATGAAGAAATTGCAGAGCCTGTTGGAATAATTGCAGGAGTTACACCTGTTACAAACCCAACATCTACAACTATGTTTAAATCTATAATATCTGCTAAAACAAGAAATGTAATAATATTTGGATTCCATCCAAGTGCACAAAAATGTAGTGTTGCAGCTGCTACAATCTTAAGAGATGCTGCAGTACAAGCAGGTGCTCCAAAAGATTGTATATTATGGATTGAAGAACCATCAATAACTGCTACTACAATGCTTATGAATCATCCAGATGTAAATTTAATATTAGCAACTGGTGGAAAGGGAATGGTACAAAGTGCTTATTCTTGTGGAAAACCAGCTTTAGGTGTTGGACCAGGAAATGTTCCATGTTATATAGATAAAACAGCTAAATTAAAAACATCTGTAAATGACCTAGTGCTTTCAAAATCATTTGATAATGGAATGATTTGTGCATCTGAACAATCTGTAATAGTGGATAAAGAAATACATAAAGAATTTGAAAAACTAATGAAAGAAGCTGGATGCTATTTCTTAAATGAAGAAGAGACAAATAAATTACGTGAAAGTATGTTTATAAAAGAAAAAGGTGGAAGTCTAAATTCTGCAATTGTTGGACAAAGTCCATATAATATTGCAAAAAGTGCAGATATAGAAGTACCAAAGGAAACAAAAGTATTAGTATTAAAAGAAAATGGAGTAGGAATTGAATATCCATTCTCTAAGGAAAAATTAAGTCCTGTATTAGCTTATTATGTTGTAAAAAATTCTGATGAAGGAATTGATTTAGCAGAAAAATTAATTGAATTTGGTGGACTTGGACATTCAGCTGTAATTCATTCAGAAGATAGAGATACAATTCAAAAATTCTCTGAAAGAGTAAAAGCTGGAAGAATAATTGTAAATTCACCTTC
>CALXJR010000012.1 GCA_944388675.1 uncultured Clostridia bacterium | reverse complement strand
GTCAATTATTTGATCTAAAACATTGTATTTAAAATAATATATGTTACAATTCACAATCATTTTAAACTTAATTTAGGAAAATTTATATATTTTGAAAATTTTGAGGTTTCGCGCAGCATTTTGGAGCGAAGCGACAGCAAAGAACCGATAAAATTTGAAAAAATATATAAATTTTCTAAATATAAAAGATAAATTTGAATAATTGTGAATTGTAACATATATTATTTTAATAATTAAACTCTCCGGAATATTTTACCGAAGAGTTATTTTATATATCTTTCTATAAGTTCATTAAATGTTAAATTGTCTAAGTCATAGAAAAAGTCTTCTCTTTTTTTATTGTAAGATGTAGAATGATTAAAACATGGGTTATATTTTTCTATATCAGTAACTTTTACATTATAATATTCTATCTCATTTTTTATATTTTCAAATAATTTTTCACCTTTTTTAGAATTAATTAAAACGGCAGATACACCTTTTTCATCATTTATATTAGGATTTATATTATCAATGCCCCAAAAGTCAGCAATTGTTATATCAGATTTTCTAACTGTTTTCTTAAATTGACAATTATAACAAGAATTTCTTAGTGCAATATTTTCAAGAAATAAGTTCATATATATATCATTATTATGATAAACATTTTCTTCTTTGTTTTTGTATATATAATTTACATGATAATTATTCCATCCTGCAGTTTTTTTATCTCTAAAATTTACTGTGATTGGAACTTCACCATTTTCTTGCTTTAGAAATTCTAGATATTTTCTCCATAATTTTGGCGATGGTACACCATGGCAAATTATGTCTTGAGTATATAGATTTTCGTAATCTTTTCCAAGAAATTTTAGAAGTCCTTCTATTTGACAAGGTGTTCCTGTAAAGAGAACTAATTTATTTTCTAATAAAAATTTTTTTGCTTTTTTGTAAGTATTATTTATATTGCTTTGTACATATTTAGAACCCATAAATAAATTTATATCTTCTTCTGTTTCTATATAATCATGTACAACTTCTAATTTTTCATTAAATCTAGCTCCAAATACTACTCCGCCATTTTTTATTATGTATTTTGCAAGTAATATAAAGATGCCACCTGAAGAACTTTTTAATCTATTTTCTATATTTTTATTTTTACAAGCAAATGCTTTTAAATTGTATGTATTTTCTTCCATTTTATTAACTACTGGACATACTTTTTTACACAAACCACAATTAATGCAAAGCTCCTTATTAATCTTTGGGTATTTAAATCCAGTATTATCTTCACAAATATTAATAGCATTTCTAGGGCAAATATTCATACATGACATACAAGCCTGTACAATCATTTTTATTTATCACATTCATATTTTATTTACAATATACAAGGTTATAATTCACAACTAGTATTGTATTTTGAATAATAAAATTTATATATTTTGAAAATTTTGAGGTTTCGCTTAGTTAGACCTCAAAGAGCGGGCAAGAAACAGGTAAAATTTGAAAAATATATAAATTTTCTAAATGCAAATAACACTATTGTAATTACGCAATGGCACCTTGCAAAAAGTTGTTTGCTTTCTCTCTTTCTTTTTCTAATAATTCATATGCTTTTGTATAGTCATTGCTTAGTATGTCTTCTGTAATTCTATTTTTAAATATTCTATGTCCTAGATTAAATTTTTCTACTAATGTTTCTTTTGCAAAATTTATGTGTTTATTAAATTCTTTAAATTTTTCCAATCGATTTTTTGAAATTTCACTATTAATAGAGGGGGCGTAATCATCATAACCAATATATCTAATAGTCTCTGCATCTAATCCCTGTCTTCTTAAAACTTGTTGTACAGCATAATTTTGTAATCTGTTTCCATAATTGTATTCACCGAAAATTGTAATAATTCCTGCTTTTTTCATTTAAATCCCCTCCTATTAAATTTTTTATATAATTTTTATTAAATTTGATTTTTACTTTGATTTTGTAGCATTTTAGTTTTTTCTACTTTGCTGCGTAACTTTTTTATGTTTACTATTGTGATTACTATGAAAATAACCTTGTATTTTGTAAGATAAATATACAAGGTTATTGGCTACACAATCTTCATTATAATTTTCCAAAAGAAGCGGAAAATTATAATTTTAAAATAAAAATCATTATTAATTTTTTATTATTTTTACAATACTGTTTAAGTATTTTTCATCCTTAATTTCCTTTTCGCCTATGTAACCTCCAGCTTCATATACATATTTATTTTCTATAGGTATTTTTTTATCTGCATGTCTTAAATACCATTCATATTCTATATCAAAATGACCTAAATCTAGTGCTTGATAGCCTTTTAGTCCTAAATCATATGCAAGCACTGTTGCAGATGGTCCTAATGCAATTACAACTAATTTATCTTTGCTAAATTCTAAACAAGTATTTAAAATTTCATCATATTTATCAAATGCATTTGTTGGAGGACATAAAATTCTTTGAATTGATTTTGCTCCTTCAAAAATGTCATTTCCAACACCCAATCTTGTTTGTGCTCCTTCTACTATTAACAAATCTCTATCTTTAAAAATTTGTTTTATTTTATTTGCAGTTTTGCCACATGAGCTTTTGTCTTTCATATCAATATAGAATCTAGTAAATTGGCTAGAATAATATGTTTTTTTATCATCTAGTAATCTAAAAATTTTTAATAAATTTCTCTTATTATATTCTTTCCAAAAGAATTTTGCATAATCAGTAAATTCATCTAATTTATTACTTAACTGAGTAGGTATACCTATCATTATATTTTTATTGTGAGACACTAAAATTTCTTTTAGTCTTTTTGCTAGCTTCGAATTACCATCTTGAAACCCAACTTTCCCATTAAATATAATTGAAAGTTCTCCATCTCCAAATCTGCTTATTGATTTTTTTGTGTTTAAAATTTCATTAATCGTCTCGTCGTTAGTTTTTATTTTTATAAATTTTATTTGTTTTTTTAAGTCTTTAAGACTATATTTTTTATGACTTAATTTTAATGTTTTTGTTTTAAATATATTATATACTTCTGTTCTTATTTTTTCTATCTTATTCTTGATTTTTTCATCATTCATATCTAGAAAAGTTGCTTTTTCTTCAAAATTTCTTTTAATAGCATCTATTACCGCTTGTTTATCTTGCATTGCATCAGATTTCATAGTCTTTTGAGCAAGTTCTATACAATAAAATTCATGCTTTAGTAGAACAGTTTTTTGTAATTCCTCATTTCCTTTTTCTTTAAAGAAATAATATGCTTGTTCATATGACCATAATATATCATATACTCTACGCTCTTTATACCCGCTTCTCATTATACTACTGTCTGTTTGAAGATATGCATACATTACTCTATTAGTACTTGCAATTTTTTTAGCTGGATATATAAGTTTATATGTAACATATTCATCATCAAGCCATGTACCAACAGGATATTTAACTCCATCAAATAATTTCTTTTTATATAGCTTGTTCCAAATAACAACTGTTTTAACATATTCATCTTCATTTTCGCTATATAATTCTTTTAATTTTTCAACATTATTTGTAGTACGTACTATTTCTTTTTCTGGCTTAGAAAAATCAAAGTTATAGTCCTTTACTCTTCTAAAATCACATTCTGCAATATCTGCATTATAATCTTCTATCATTTTATATAATGATTCATAATAATCTTCACATATATAATCATCTGCATCTACAAATGATATAAAATCACCTGTTACTTTACTTAAACCTACATTTCTAGTTGCACCTGCTCCTAGGTTTTTTGGATTATTAATCATTATTATTCTATCATCATTAAAGCTTTCACAAATTTCTTTAGAGTGGTCTGTTGAAGCATCATTTATAAGAATGATTTCTAAGTTTTTATATGTTTGATTTAAAACACTTTCTATTGTTTTTGTAACATATTTTTCCTTATTATATACTGGAATAATAACACTTATCTTTTTTTCTTCCATTTTTCCTAGTAGATGATAGCTTTTTAAGCCATCATCATTCTCCTTTTTTATAATTTATAAGCTTAAAAAGCTTACATAAACTGGATGGGTGAAAATTATTTTTCAACCTTACCCCCGCTATTTAATAATAGAACTTTTTATTTTTTTCCAAGCTTCTTCAGTTTTTATATAATCATCATAGTCCTTTTTTACATTATTATTAAATTTTTCAAGCTCGTGTAGTAAAATATTTAAATCTAAATTCTCAAATAATTTATTAACTTCTGGAATACTTACTTTTAATTCTTCTCTGGTTTTATTTATTTTATTAGAATAGTTTTTTCTATCCGTTAAATATAAAAATAAAGGCTTGTACCTTATCCATCCAATTGATGCTTTCATAAATCTTTCTGTTGTTTGTGCATCTTCCATTTTTATACTTCTTAGCTTTTTGGGATATTTTCCATTTAATACACAAGTGTATTTTAAGAATGCATCATGGAAATGATATAGTGGTGCCTGAACTACTTTTGTGTTTTCAAGCCATGTTGAAAAGAAAGTATCTTCTCCTCTTGCTCCTTCCGGATTATAAAAAGAAGGTATTTTATCAATATGATTAAAATTTAAACAAAGTGGTGAACCTGATACCCATTTACCAAATCCATCATATTTTATCTCTTTAACCTTATTACTTTCTAATTCTGATTTTACAATGTATCTATACCCATTATATTTAACTAATTGTTCTCTAATAGAATCCCATGAAATTGCTTCATTAGAGACAGCTTCTATATAATTTTTAAATAAATTTTCATTAATATCTTCTTTTAATTCAATATATGGAATAGGCGAAACATAGCCACATTTATGTCCCATCATTACATCAGCATTTTTTGTAAAGTCAATAGCTTTTAAAATATTATCTTGTTTTTGCCAAGTAATTTCTTCATCAGTATCTTCTTTTATACATGCTACTGGGTATTCGTCATCATCCCAAAATAATAAATAATCCATTTTCTTTTTTAATGCATAATACATTATAGTATTTCTGCCTTTTGCATAACCATATCCGAAAAAAAGATTAGCTTCTTTTTTTGTTAAAATTTCTTTTCCTATTAAAATTTTCTTTTGTTCTTCTATATCTTCAGGTGTTATATATTTAATATTTATGTTTTTATATACTTCAGGAATAAGTCCATAAAAGTCTTTTCTTGTCGTACTTTCATATTGCATATCAAATAAAATAAATATAGTTAATTCAATTTGCTTTTCTGATTTATTAACTTGTTCTATTAATTGTTTATAGGTATTATTAATAAGTTTACATATATTTTGTCTTCCAGTTACAAATCCTATGCCAAATTTGATTATCCCTTTCATATTTTCTCCTTTAAAAAAACTATATTAGCTGATTTATTATATCATTTTTTTATACCTTATGTCAAATTTTAAAAGTTGATAACATAAATCTTTTATTTTAAAATTTTTATGTGTATATTTTTCTCAGTATAGGAAATACTACTCTTAAACAAGAAACGGAGGTGCGTTTATTATGGCAAATAAAAATAAGAATAATAAAAATGATAAAAATAACAATTCTAACAAAAATTCAAATCAAAATAATAACAACAATAATAATAACATGGAAAATAAATAAATTCTTTATAAATTTCGCCCATCTGGGACGTTCCTTTTTGGGCGAAATTTCTTTATTTTTCTAAATATTTCTTTAAAAATTTTCCTGTATAGCTATTTTCATTTTTAACGATATGTTCAGGTGTTCCAACTGCTACTACTTGTCCACCTTTGTCTCCACCTTCTGGTCCTAAGTCTATTATATAGTCACATGTTTTTATTAAGTCTAAGTTATGTTCAATTACTATTATTGTATTTCCAGTGTCTACCAATCTTTGTAATATGTCTACTAGCCTATGAACATCTGCAATGTGAAGACCTGTTGTTGGCTCATCCAAAATATATAATGTTTTTCCTGTTGCTTTTTTAGAAAGTTCTGTTGCAAGTTTTACTCTTTGTGCTTCTCCTCCAGATAGAGTTGTTGATGGTTGTCCAAGTTTTATATAGCCTAATCCTACATCATATAGTGTTTGTATTTTGGATTTTATTCTTGGAATTTTATCAAAAAATTCTAATGCTTCTTCTACGGTCATATCTAGTACATCTGCTATGGATTTTCCTTTATATTTTACTTCTAATGTTTCTTTATTATATCTTTTTCCATGGCACACTTCACAAGGTACATATATATCTGATAAGAATTGCATTTCTATTTTTAATACACCATCACCGCTACATGCTTCACATCTTCCACCTGGTACATTAAAGCTAAATCTTCCTTTTTCATAGCCTCTCATCTTAGCTTCATTTGTTCCAGCAAATAAGTCACGTATCATATCAAATACTCCAGTATATGTTGCAGGGTTTGAACGTGGTGTTCTTCCTATAGGTGATTGATCTATATTTACGATTTTATCTATATTGTGCAAACCTTTTACTTCTTTGCATTTTCCTGGTTTTTCATTTGAGCCATTTAAGTCTCTTGCAATTGTTTTATATAAAATTTCATTTACCAATGTTGATTTACCTGAACCTGAAACACCTGTTACACAAATAAATTGACCTAGTGGGAATTTTACTGTTATATTTTTTAGATTATGCTCTGTTGCTCCTACTACTTCAATAGATTTACCATTCGATTTTCTTCTCTTTTTAGGAACTCTTATTTGTTTTCTTCCAGATAGATAATCTCCTGTAACAGAGCCAACTACTTGTTTTACTTCTTCTGCAGTCCCCTGTGCCATAACTCTTCCACCATGAACTCCAGCCCCAGGTCCAATATCAATTATTTGGTCTGCAGCATACATTGTATCTTCATCATGTTCTACAACAATTACTGAATTTCCTAAATCTCTTAATTTTTTTAGTGTTGCAATTAATCTATCATTATCTCTTTGGTGAAGTCCTATACTTGGTTCATCTAATATATATAATACACCTGAAAGTCCTGCACCAATTTGAGTTGCAAGTCTAATACGTTGTGCTTCTCCTCCTGATAAGCTTCCAGCAGGTCTAGATAATGTTAAATAATCAAGTCCTACATCTATTAAAAACTGTAATCTTTTATTTAATTCTGTAATTATTTGTTCTGCTATCATTTCTTGTGTTGGAGTTAACTCTATAGAGTTTATATAGTCTTTTATTTTATCAACAGACATATCTGTTAATTCTTTTATATTTTTATCTCCAACTTTAACAGCTAAGCTTTCTTTTCTTAATCTTGCTCCATGACATGCAAGACAAGGAGATTCACTCATATACATTTCATAAAATGTTCTCATACCATTTGATTTTGTTTCATTATGACGTCTTTCTAGTGTTGGTATTACTCCTTCAAAAGGTGCTGTGTATTTTCTAGTTCCAGCAGCACTTGTATACTCAAAATCTATTTCCTCGTCACCTGTTCCATAAAGAATTTTATTTAAAAAGTCTTTTGGAAGTTTTTTGATTGGCACTCCTTTTATTTTAACACCATAGTGTTTTGCTATTGATTCAAAATACATTTTAGCCATAGTGTCACCTTTTTTCATTACGCTTGAACCAAATGCTTTAACACCATCATATAATGTTTTATTTTTATCTGGTATTATTAAGTCTTCATCTATTCTCATTAAATAACCAATACCAGTACACTCTGGACAAGCTCCAAATGGATTGTTAAATGAAAACATTCTAGGAGTAAGTTCTTCAAAACTAATACCACAATCAACACATGCATAATTTTGACTATAAATTTTTTCTCCTTTGCCTGGAACATCTATAGTAACCAAATTGTTTGCATATTTCATTGCAGTTTCTACAGATTCTGTAAGTCTTGAACGAATTCCATCTTTTATAACAAGTCTATCTACTACTATATCTACATTATGTTTCTTCTTTTTATCAAGCTTAATTTCATCTTCTCCAAATTCATACATTTGTCCATCTATTCTAACTCTAACAAATCCTGCTTTTTGGAAATCATCTAATTGTTTTGTAAATTCACCTTTTCTGCCTCTTACTACAGGAGCTAATACTTGAATTCTTGTTCCTTCATCTAATTGCATAATATTATCAACTATTTGGTCTATTGTTTGCTTTTCTATTTTTTTACCACAATTTGGACAATATGGTGTTCCAATTCTAGCATATAATAAACGCAAATAATCATATATTTCTGTAACTGTTCCAACAGTTGAACGTGGATTCTTAGATGTAGTTTTTTGGTCTATTGAAATTGCAGGACTTAATCCTTCTATAGACTCTACATCTGGTTTCTCCATCATTCCTAAAAACTGTCTTGCATATGATGATAAACTTTCTACATATCTTCTTTGTCCTTCTGCATAAAGTGTATCAAACGCAAGTGAGGACTTTCCTGAACCAGAAAGTCCTGTTAGAACAACTAATTTATTTCTTGGTATAATTAAATCTATATTTTTTAAGTTATGCTCTTTTGCTCCTTTAATTACAATATTATCATTCATGTTAATTGTCCCTTCTTATCTTTATATTATGCTAAATGGTATTATATCATAATTTGTTTTTACTTTCAATTATATTTTAGTACACACTCTCTATAGCAAAATCTTAATTTATGTTTTCAAATAATATCTTTAGTTAATTTATTTTGTTTTATTGTTGCTAGGTTTTAAGTTTATTACTATTTCATCTAAATTATCTGGTAATTCTATTTTATGATATTTAACTTTGCATTCATCAAATAGCTTTCTAGAAGCTATATTATTTTCACTATTTGCATATTTATCTGATAGATATATTACTTCTTTTATTCCAGATTGTATTATCATTTTAGCACATTCATTGCATGGAAATAAATCTACATAGATTTTTGAACCTTCTAAATCTTTTCTACTTCCTCTATAGTTTAGTATTGCATTCATTTCAGCATGACATACATATGGATATTTTGTTTCTAAATTATTGCCTTCTCTTGCCCAAGGAAATTCGTCATCATTAAAACCATTTGGTGCTCCATTATAACCTATTGATAAGATTCTATTATCATTACCTACTATGCAAGCTCCAACTTGTGTAGATGGATCTTTGCTTCTCATTGCAGAAAGTTTAGCAATTGCCATAAAGTATTCGTCCCATGTAATATAGTTTTTTCTTTTCTTTACATTATCCATAATACCCTCCATGAATTTTATTATAAATTTACACTCATATTTTATCATTAGTTTTTAAATATTACAATATATTACATTTTATTACAATATATTTCATAATTATTTATTATTTGAAATATTATCATAAACACTTGAATAAAAATTTTTTTAAATGTATATTATTCATTGGCAAAATTATTGAATCTTTTTACATAAAATTTTAATAAGGTATGCCTTTAAGCAAATGAAAAGAAGGGATGGATTAAATAATGGGATTAATTAATGTTTATACTGGACCAATGAAATGTGGCAAAAGTCAAAAGATTTTTAATGAGCTAAAAAGGCAACTTATTGCTGGTAAGAATATAAAAGTTTTTAAACCTTTATTAGATAATCGCTCAGGAGATAATGTAATTTCCACAAGAAGCGGAAACTCTATTAAAGCTATTAATATAGAAAATATATCAGAACTAGAAAATTATGAAGCTGATTCTTATTTTATAGATGAATTTCAATTTTTAAAAGGTGATGTTTCTACTATTGATAAAATGGCTTCAAGTGGTAAAAAATTTTATATTGCAGGATTAAATCTTACTTCCGAGAAAAAAGTTTTTGGTAAAATGGGAGATTTAATGTGTATTGCAGATAATATTGATATTATGACGTCTATTTGTGAACTTTGCAAATGTGAAGAAGCTATTTTTACTTATTATAAAGGTCATAAAGATACAGATATTGTTGTTGGTGATGATATGTATATGCCAGTTTGCAGAGATTGTTATAATAAACTTATGTCTAATAACTACGTCTTTCCAAAAGTAAAGAAATGTGTTCATGCACAAAGACAAAATGTTGGTAAAATTCTTGTAAATGATTTCTCATATCAATATCATTTTTAATAGAATTTGACTAAATAAAGTAAATACTTTATAATATTAATTAATTTCTACATAAAGGAGAGATTTTATGGCAATGCTTACAACGGCTAATGTCAAGTGCCTCATTGCACGAGATAAAGCCAAGGCAAAAAGTGCTAAAGAGGCTATGAAGCACAAGAAAGTCGTACGCCTCTGTGCACCAAGACCGGCAAACAAAACCTGAAACCTCAAAACCTTCTAACAAAAGTAATTCTTTGTTAGAAGGTCTTTTTTTTATTTATATTTATTTATTATTTAACAACTAAAACATATTCTACGCTTGTTACTACATCGTTTTCTATTATAAAAGAAAGTTGTACATCTCCTTTTGTATATGTAATTTTATTTCCTAACTCCTCATAATCGCTTCCATATGTTTCAATTACCTTATTTCTATCATCAGAAATTGCAACACCTTCTTGAGTTTTAACTTCAGGGTCTAAGAAATAAACAGAATAAACTGTCTCTACACCATTTACTTGTGCAGATGTTATTTCAACATGGGCAAAAGTGGAAACATTATCTGTTCCTTCAAATGCACAACTAGGTATTTCTGAATAAGTTCCTTCTTCTGGAATAGTATTTCTATCATAAGGTACCCCCGGAGTCACATCAACTCCTAAATAAGAAATCATAAATCCTGCATCTTGAACCTCTTCTGTAACATTTTGAGCTTCTGGATTAGATTTATCACCTGAATTTTGTGTTGCTACAACTATTGCAACAATTACAGCAATAACTACTATTATTGCAACTACAATTAAAACTTTTTTATTCATTAATTTTATCCTCCTGTTCTATAATATACCGTTATTCTAACATAACGTTTTTTTATTGTAAATACTTTTGCCATTTTGTACTGTTTTTTGAAAACGTCCCTTAAAACACCCTTAAATGAGTGAATTATTGTATTGCTTGTTTATAATCTTTTAGTTTTTCTTCATATACAGAGTCTCCTCTAAAATCTGTTAAATCATAGTTTTGTTTTAATAAATTAGCAAAGAATTTTGATAATTTTGTTGCACCTGTTAAGTTTAGGTGTAATCCTCCATCATAAGTGTCTTGTGAATAATCTATTCCTATTTCTTCTACATTATTTTTTAAATTATAATAATCAATGCCATTTTGCTGTGCATAATTTCTTATTTGTTCATCATATTCATCATACCAATATGGATACAAACTTGGTGCTTTTATTAAAACTAGTTTAATATCATTATCCTTACATAGTTTTGTAATTTTATCTAAATAACTATAACATTCATCACTAAATTTTGTTTCTGCTAACCTTCTTTTTGTTGGTAGAGCTGTTACTCCTTTTATGTTTTTGTTTATTAAAAATCCGTTATATGTATTATTTTTTCTTTTAAATAAATATTTAAAATCTTCTGATGTTAGCTTATCATATCTTGAATGATATCTTAATATGGGAAATACATATGATAAAAATGTTTCGTCTTCTGTCATTGAGTCTAGGATTATATCTACTTTTTCTCTAGACCATTTCATTTTATCTATTGTTAGTCTATTGTATGCCTCACTAACTTTCTCACTACTTTTATCATATCTCATTGAATTTACATTAAATACTACTACTTTTGGCTTTTCGTATTTTAAAGTTTCTTTTAAAATTTGATATGATTGCCATATTAATTGTTGCGATGAGCCTCTTACATATGCTTTTATTCCCTGTTCTTCATACATTACCATTGGTGAAAAGTTTGCATAAACTTCACAATCTCCAATAAATATTACTTCATGGTCTTTTGGTTCTTCATAATATTGTGAAATCATGCTTCCTTCTACAAGTGTTTCTGCATATTTTGGTTGTAATAACATATTTAATAATACAAAAAGTAAAATAAATATTATAATTATTAATATAACACGAATTACAGTTCTAGCTTTCAATTACATTTCCTCCTAATTTAAAATTTGCTATATATAAATTCATTTACATTAAATCCAATTCCATATATTCCAAAAACAAATACTAATAGTATTCCTACACATATTATTACTGTTTTTATTTCTGGACTTAATGTTTTTACTTTTTGTATAATTTTACTTGTGTTTCCATCAAATATAAATAAACCTATTGTAAATACTGCAAGTACAATCCAGTCTGCAAGGCTTAAACCTAAATTTAAAAAGTTTGTACATAAGTCTGATATGTTAAATGTTGTAAATACAGAACTCATCATTCTTAAAGAATCTCCTGTGGTTGGCCAAATAAAGAATGCCCATAAAAATGATACTATTATAAATGTAATAAATCTATTTAACCATTTGAATTTAGTTTTAATTTTGTCACCTAATAATACAAATATTCCATGGGAAACTCCCCAAAGTAGGTAATTTGCTCCATGCCAAAATCCCGATACTATAAATGTAACCATTGTATTGAAATATTTTCTTAATTTTGAACATCTACTTCCACCAAGAGGAATATATATGTAGTCTCTAAGCCATGAACTTAAAGAAATATGCCATCTTCTCCAAAATTCTTTTATAGTTTGTGAGTAATATGGTGAATCAAAGTTTTCTTTTAGCTCAATTCCTAATATTTTAGAAACTCCCATTACTATGTCAATTCCACCACTAAAATCTGTATATAATTGTATAGAATATAAAATCATAGCTAAAAGTGCATATGCACCATTATAATTTTGCATATCTTGAGATATTGTTGATATAACAATTGCAACTCTTCCAGAAATAACGAATTTTTTTATAAGTCCCCAAACAATTCTAAGTCCGCCATTATATATTCTGCTTATAGAAAATGTTTTAGGCTTCAAAAACTGTTCTTTCATATCATCATATCTAGAAATTGGTCCAATGAATAAATGTGGTATGTACATTATATATAAACAGTAGTATAAAAAGTTATTTTCTGCTTTGTACTTTCCTTTATATACATCAACTAAATATGATATTACTTGCAAAGTATAATAAGATACTCCTATAGGAGCAATTATGTTTAATCCCTCTAAACTTGGAAATACATTTGCTCCATATAGTTTTAAAAATATTAATATTAGTGCATTTACAATAATTGTAACAGCTAATATGATTTTTTTACTTTTCTTTTCTAAGAATTTAGCTGCAATAAATGTTGTAAGTATACTAAATAATATAAATATAAAATTTGATATACCAAAACTTAAATAAATTAAAATACTTATTACTAATAGTAGTATATTAAATATCATTTACACTTCCCCTTTATTTATTATTCTGCAGCAGGATATGCACTAAAATCCCATTTTCTTCCCTTCATTCCTGCACTATTAAGTTTTTGTTCATCATTTAATGGTCCAGTTGAATGACTACCTGGAGTTGAATCATAATGGCACCATCTTCCGTCTGCATATACTAAGTTCCAATAATGTGAATTATCTGTTGTATGTATTAACATATTTTTAAAGCCAGCTTTATTAAGAGCTTTTTGTAAAATTAATGCATGAACATAACAATTTCCTGTTCCATTAGTTAAACCATACCATACAGGGTCATCATCTCCCCAGCTATGGTTATAACCTATTTTTGTTTTTATTGTATAAGTCATTTCATATACATTTTTTCCTGACAAGTAATTGGCATAAAATTCATTAAATTTATTATTTGTATCTTCTTGATTATGTTTTACTATTATCTTTCTCTTTTTAGTTGTAGTATTTCCTTTACTATCTTTTGAAGTATATGTTGCATAATAAGTTCCAGCAGCACCAATATTAACACTATCTGAGTTTACTGTAAATTCGCAAGAACCTTCTCTTGCATCTACAGCTTTTACACCCTTTGTATAATTTACACTAGAATTTTTCGTTACAGTCATATTAGAAAGTCCAGAAAATACAGGTCCTTCTGTATCTTTTCTAATTGTTAATGTTGCAGTTTGTTCAGTTCTATTATTGTTTTTATCTATTGCTTCAATTACAATTTGTTGTTCTCCTATCTTAGAATAATCAATTTCTGTAAGCATATTTGTAGTAACTTCACCAGACGCATCTGTTGCAGATGCTATAAAAGCATCTTTACCACTTACTGTTTCATCATCATAAATTGTTACATTTTTAAGCTCTAAAGCAGGTGGAGTTGTATCTTGAACGATTACTTTAGAAGTATATGTTACTCCATCTAATGTGGCAGTAATGTCATATTCGCCAAGAGTAGACATATCTACTTTTGAAACTTCACTATCTGGCAATTTATCTGCATCTTTTTCCATATTTACAATTACATCTGCTTTTGTAAATTCTTGACCAAGTTCTTTGTAAACAACATCTTTTATCCATGTAATTGTAAGTATACAATCTTTAGATGTAACATTTCCATAAATATCTTTAACAGTAACTGTAACTAAATAATCTTTATACTCACTTGTATCTTCTATATTAGTTGCTTCTACAGTCATTTCTGATAAGTCTGATTTTTCTACTATAAAATCATCTGCATTTACTACATAATCTGCATATTTAGTTATATCTTGAAAAGTAACTGTTGGAGCAGTTGTATCTACTATATGTAATTTTACTGTTTCTTCTTTATCTTTGTAACTTAATGTAATATCTGTATCTGAAACTTTAGAAAAATCTATTTTGTCTAAAGGAGTTACTAATTTTGCATTTTCTTTATACATATTACTTACTAGAAAGTTATCAACTGTTATTTGTGTAGTACCTAATTCTATTGTTGCTTCCTTAAATTTAGGTCTAAATATTAAGAATAAGGCAATAGAAATAGCACTAAGAAGAATTACTAAAATAATTGTTATAATTATTATTTTAGCTTTTTTAGATAATTTTTTCTTTTCTTTTTTCTTTTCTTTTTTCTCTTCTTTTAATCTATGATTAGGCTCTTTTTTATGTTTGCCTCTTTTTGAATTTTCCTCTATTACCTTATTATCTGTGGAATTATCTACTTTTCTTATTCTGTGATTAGATTCTTTACTATGTTTTTTCTTTTTATTTTTTTGTGAATTTTTATCTATTTTCTTCTTTTCTTGCTTCAACTTTTTTATTTCTTCTTTGTCTAATTTTTTATTGTTTTTTTCTTTAATAACATCTCCTTTAAATCGTTTTCCCTTAGATTTTTCATCTTTCTTTTCTAAAACATCAACATTAGCAGAATTATCTTCTTCCATGTATCACTCCACCTTTTATTTTTATTCTGGCATTTTACTTACATTATCTTGTACATAGAATTTACCAGTAATACCTTTATTTTTGATTGCTTCTTTTGCATCTAAATCATTAAAGTGCCACCATTCTGAAGCAAGAGGGCTCATTCCAGCAGATGTACAATAATTTTGTAATTGTTTTGCTGCAGTTGTCATACTTGATGCAAGCGGAACACTTTTCCATGCTGTTTTTGAAGCAGAAGATACAGGATAAGCAAATGCAGCAGCTGCAGCACTTAATTCATGCATTTGTGAAGGCATTTTATATTCTGTGTAATCTGTAACTTTAGTATATGAATACCTTCCAGCTTTTTTCTCTATAGTTGAATTAATTTGTACTAAACTTACGTCCATTGCTACTCCTAATTGATGATTTGAACGAGTTTGTGCTATAAACCAACTATCATTCCAACTGTCTACATTTATACCATTTTTTACTGTTTCATTTGATTCTTCAAGCTCAGATAAACTTGAAGAAATTTTCATTTGAACTTCATAAGGTCTAAATGTTTCATATATTTTTAAACTTTGATTATTTGCAAGCGCTTGTTTTTGAGCTTCATATATTTTCTTCGCCATCTGATATATAACAGGCATATTATACTCATCTTGTAATAATCTATTATTATAAGAACTTGCATCATATAATTTTATTCCAGTTATTCCAGATAAATTGTAACCAGATGATTTAAATATTGAACTATAACTATTAGTATCATCATATACTATTGAGGGAATTATATCTGGCAAATTTATCATACATAAAGTACTATCTAAATAACCTAATGTATCTCCATATTGTACATATAAATAGTTACCTTCTTCAGAAATTATTGTAAATGCTTCTCCTGGTTTAATTGAAGCTAAAGAAGTGCCACCATCTGTTGCAGAATCTAAAAGTTTAATTGTAGTTGGAGCATATCCTGTTGCACCATTTAATGGAAGTTCAAAAATTAATTCTTCTTCAGGTTCTTCTCCAATAATATTGTGTATTGTATTTTCTGTTTCAATATTTCCAACAGCTACTACAAGAGCATTAGTTTGTTCATTTACTTGTGTATTTTCTACATTTAATTTTTCTTGATTTGTTACATCATTTGCAACATCATTTTCTGCTTTAACATTGCTATTTGAAAAAATAACAAGTGCAATAATTGAAACTAATGCAATTATAATAATTATTAATAAAATAATATTAATTTTTTCTCTTCTCATAATACCATCCCACTAATTTACCATATTTTTAAATTCTCTTAAAGTTGTTGTCTTAGACATTCTAACACGTGGCAATTCATATTTATTCGAGCCTTTATATACTCTTCCACCTTTTGTTGTAAAAGCTAATTTAAATCCACATTCCTTTAGTATATTAATTGCTCTATCATTATATTGTCCAAATGGATAGCAAAAAATTGTCGAACCTCCTAATGTATTTTTAGAAGTTTCCAAATCTTCTTTTATTTTATCTTCTGACCAAGAAAGCATAACACCTTTGCCATTTGCTCCTGCCTGATGCATATCATCAGAATGTGATTCATAGTCAATATTTGGCTGATTCTCTGCGGCTCTATAACCATACCAAGCTGATATTACGAATGATGTTGCCTGAGCATTATATTTTTGTATAATAGGAACTGCTAAATCGTAGAATGAAGGATCTCCATCATCAAAAGTAAGAACTACACTTTTACTTGGAAGCTCAATTTTTCCATCTATATATTGCTCTACCTCTTCCCATGTTGGAAAATAAAAATTTTCCTCTTGCAAATATTTCATTTGCTCTTCAAAATCTTTTATCTCAATATAGTTATTATCTGGACCAGTTCCCACATTCTCATCATAAAAGAAATGATACATAAGGACTGGTAAACCATTCTTTAGTGGTTTTCTTACTGTAACTTTTCTTTCTATTTCTGAAGCATTTTCACTACTATCTTTTACAGTATATTTAACAGTATATTCTCCTTCTGTTTGAGTATCTACATCTCCTTGAACTTCTATTTTATTTGAAATATCTCCATCAATATTATCTGTAGCTTTTGCTCCTAAATCCGTATATTCACTTCCTAATGCAATTACTAAATTAGAATTACCATTCAAAGTTATTTCTGGAGCAGTTATGTCTTCAATTTCCGGCTTTGAACTAGCTGACTGTTCTTCTTTTAAATTCTCTTGTGATGTATTATTATTAACAATAATATAAATAATAACACCAACTAAAACTAATAAAACAATACAAAGAATTATTTTCTCTAAATTTAAACTTTTTCTTCTTTTCATCAAAACATCCCCTTTATTATGATATAAGAATTTTATCATATTATAATTTATAATACAAGATGTTTTTGGGGACGTGTTCCTAAAACATCTTTTGGGTGTTTTTGGGGACACTTCACTAAAACATCTTTTTTTATGTTTTAATTATATGTCCCCAAAAAACATTTTAAAATTCAATTTTTTCTTTTATCCAGTTTTCTATTTCAGAAATGTCTATTCTTACTTGTTCCATTGTATCTCTATCTCTTATTGTTACTTTATTATCTTCTAATGTATCAAAATCTATTGTTACACAATATGGAGTACCAATCTCATCTTGTCTTCTATATCTTTTTCCAATGCTTCCTGTTTCATCATAATCGCACATAAATTTCTTAGAAAGCATTTCATATACTTCATTTGCTTTTTCTGATAATTTTTTAGAAAGCGGAAGAACTGCTATCTTAAATGGAGCTAGGGCTGGATGTAAATGTAATACAACTCTAGAGTCTCCTTCACCTAAATCTTGTTCTTCATAACTGTCACATAAAAATGCTAAAAGCACTCTGTCACATCCTAATGATGGTTCTATAACATAAGGGATATATTTTTCATTTGTTTCTGGATCTTGATATGATAAATCCTGTTTAGAATGTTCCATATGTCTAGATAAATCATAATCTGTTCTATCTGCAATACCCCATAATTCTCCCCATCCAAATGGGAATGCAAATTCTATATCTGTTGTAGCTTTACTATAAAATACTAATTCTTCTTTACTATGGTCACGAAGACGGATATTCTCTTCTTTCATACCCAAACTTAATAAGAAGTTTTTGCAGAAATCTTTCCAATATTTAAACCACTCTAAATCTGTCCCAGGCTTACAGAAAAATTCTAATTCCATTTGTTCAAATTCACGTGTTCTAAATATAAAGTTTCCTGGAGTTATTTCATTTCTAAATGCTTTACCAATTTGAGCAATACCCATTGGTAGTTTTTTTCTAGTTGTTCTAGATACATTTTTAAAATTAACAAATATGCCTTGTGCAGTTTCTGGTCTTAAATAAATTTGTGCTGAAGAATCTTCTGTTACACCTTGAAATGTTTTAAACATCATATTAAATTGTCTAACATCTGTAAAATTACATTTTCCACAATTTGGACAAGGAATTTTATTATCTCTTATAAAATTTATTAATTCATCATTACTCCAACCATCAGCTACGATGTCTTTACCATTTTCATGAGCCCATTCTTCTATTAGTTTATCGGCTCTGTGTCTTGTTTTACATTCTTTGCAATCAATTAATGGATCATTAAAATTTGATACGTGGCCTGTTGCAACCCATGTTTCAGGATTCATAAATATCGCAGCATCAAGTCCTACATTGTACTTATTTTCTTGAATAAATTTTTTTCTCCACGCATCTTTAATATTGTTTTTAAGTTCTGTTCCTAATGGGCCATAATCCCAGCTATTTGCTAAACCTCCATAAATTTCAGAACCAGGATATATGAATCCTCTATTCTTACAAAGTGAAACAATTTTTTCCATACTATCTACCATAATAGCATACCTCCTTTTTTATATTCAAAAAAGCTTTCATTCCTAGCAATCACGCTAGGGACGAAAGCTTACAACTTACGCGGTTCCACCCTATTTTAAACAATACGACTATTGTTTACACCTTAATTTAAAATGTGCTCCAAAGCTCCCCATATATTCATAATTATTGGACTCTCACCAAACTCCAACTCTCTTAAAATATTAAATATATTTTTTCTTTTTCATCGCACTATATGCTAAAAAATTAGCTTTTTTATTTTAATTATATTATCACTATTTTTTAAGGATGTCAATAATTTTATAAATTTATTGTTATGTATACAATTATTATTTCAAAATTAATATTTAACTTATACACAGGGTTGTGGATAATGTGGATAACCCTGTGAATAACTTTGTAGCAACGACAATTTTTAAAAGTTTTCCACAGATATTATTGTAAATTCTTTTATGTGAATTATCTATTTAGTTGTTAAACATATTATGTATATTTATAAAAACAAAGAATGCATAGTCTTTTTACAGACTATGCATTCTTTGTTTCTGTTTTAGGAATGTTTCCCTAAAGACAGCTTTTGAGTTGGTTGCGAAATAGATTATGCCGGATGATTGCAAGCTTCCTTGCGACGCTTTGCTTCTGCACTGATTTCCGGATCCGGGTTCTTGGACAGCTCATTCAGGAGAGTAATCCATGTAGCCTTCTGCAAAATTGCACGGCACACAGCATTACTTCCTTTATACTGGAGAGCAATCCAGTACATCGTATCCTGAGAAAAAGCCTCGTGCTCAACAAGCTCTACGATATCTGCATCACTGAGCTTATCCAGTTTAATCTTCGCTTCCATGGATTTCACCTCCAGAAACTGTTATGGAAGTTCTTTCGTTTGCTATGCTACCAAGTAGTATGACATTGTCATTATATTCTAAATATCTAATATAAGCAATACTTTTTTCAAATTTTCCTGTTTTTGGGGACACCTTCCGAAAACAGGAAGTTGTTTTAAGCCTGTTTTCGGAAGGTGTCCCCAAAAACAGGCACTAAAACGCAAATATTGCTATAATTAATAATATTTGAAGCACTATTATAATTGGAATACCAATGTAAAACCTTGCCTTTTGTGTTTTGTGATGGAATATGTACATACCTAAAATTGCGCCAATACTTCCTCCAATTAAAGCTAATATTAAAAGTGTAGATTCCTTAATCCTCCATCTTCCCTTTTCAGCTTTTTTCTTATCTATAAACATTGCAAAAAATGCTATTAAATTTATTGCTATTAAATATATTATTATATTCTTTATTGTGATAATATTACTTAAATCTATCATTTTTACCTCATTTTTATTCAATTTATAAGATTGATATATTTTGAGACTTTATCGTCTTTTTCATTTTTAGGAACATAAGCTCCAGCAAAAAAACTATAAAATTTGAATAAATATATCAATCTTTTTATTATAAAATTCTTAAAAAGTAAATTATATCTTATGTAACCTGTTCCCAAAAACACCCAAAAGATGTTTTTGGGAAACGTCCCCAGAAGCACACAAAAGATGTTTTAGGAACGCGTCCCCAAAAGCACCCAAAAGCATCCTATGCAAATAGGCTTAATTGGTTGCTTTGGCTCATTCCTTCTAAGCATCCTGCTTTTGTTAGCATTTCTATTGTAGATTTACCAACTTTTGCACGAATTTTTAGGTCATCTATAGACATAAAGTCTCCTTCTTCTCTTGCATCTTGTATGCTTTTTGCAGCAACAGTTCCAAGTCCTGGAATACTATTTAATGGTGGTATTATTCCATCATCTGTAACTTTAAATTTAACAGCATCTGATTCATATAAATCTATAGGTAAGAAATTGAATCCTCTTTCATACATTTCTAGTACTATTTCTAATACACCATATGTGTCTTGGTCTTTTTTAGTAGCTGCTTTTCCTGCAAGTTCTATTTCCTTCATCTTGTTTTTTACTCTCTCTACTCCGTGGCACATTATTTCACTATCAAATGCATCTGCTCTAATTGTAAAATATGCTGCATAATAGGCTTTAGGAATATGAACTTTAAACCATGCAATTCTAAAAGCATTTGTAACATATGCTGCAGCATGTGCTTTAGGGAACATGTATTTTATTTTCTTACATGAACCAATATACCATTCTGGAATATTATACTCTCTCATTGTAGCTTCATGCTGTTTCCAACCTTCTGGGTCTTTTGAAGGTTTTCCTTTACGAACAAATTCCATTATTTTAAATGCTTTTTGTGGTGGCAAACCTTTTTTTATTAGATAAAGCATTATATCATCTCTTGTACATATTGCTTCATCCAGAGTGATTGTTCCTTCTTGTATTAATGTTTGTGCATTATTTAACCACACATCTGTACCATGTGATAATCCAGAAATACGTATTAATTCTTCAAATGTTTTAGGTCTTGTATCTACAAGCATTCCTCT
>CALXJR010000011.1 GCA_944388675.1 uncultured Clostridia bacterium | reverse complement strand
AAACAAGTAATACAATATTGTAAAATTAGAAATGTAAAAACAAATCTTACTTTAAATACTTTAATTACAGATAAAGAGTTTGCTGATGCAATTAATGTTGCAAAAACAGCTTATGAATATGGCATTGATGCTATAATTGTTCAAGATTTAGGACTTGCAAGATATCTTATAAAACATTTTCCTAATATCGAAATTCACGGAAGTACACAAATGTCAGTACATAATTTAGAAGGTGTATTAGAACTTGAAAGATTAGGATTTAAAAGGGTTGTTCTTGCAAGGGAAGTTCCAATTAATGAAATAGAATATATTAGAAATAATTGCAATGTTGACTTAGAGGTCTTTGTTCATGGGGCTCTTTGTATTTCTTATTCAGGTCAATGTTTATTTTCTAGCTTAGTTGGTGGTCGTTCAGGAAATAGAGGAAAATGTGCACAGCCTTGCAGACTTCCATATACACTATTAGAAGAAAATAATGTAATTGATAAAGGGTATTTACTAAGTCCTAGAGATTTATGCTCTCTTGAATTTTTACCAAGGCTTATTAATTTAGGAATAAATTCTTTCAAAATTGAAGGAAGAATGAAAACTCCTGAATATGTTGCAACAGTTACTAGAATTTACAGAAAATACATAGATATGGCATTATCTAATGAAGAATATGTTATAAGTGAAACTGATAAAAAAGATTTACTGCAAGTATTTAATAGAGGAGGATTCTCATCTGGTCACCTTAAATCTTCTCCTAACCAAGAATTGATTTTTTCCGAAAAGCCAAATAATATTGGATTGTTTTTAGGAAATATTTCTAATTATAAAGCACTAAAAGGTCATGTGACTCTAAAGTTAAATGAAAATTTGTCTATTGGAGATAATATCAGCATAGAAGGTGAAGATGGTAAATATACAGTTTCCGAATTAATGGATAAAGATAAAAATTTAAAAGTTGCAGATAAAGGCAAAATTGTTACAATTGGTAGAATGAAGGGCAAGATTAAACCTGGTGCTAAGGTTTATAAATTAACAAGTAAAGAACTTTTTGATAATTGTAAAAATAGTTTTTTACAAGGTAATGAAATTAAAAAAATTCCTATTTCTTGCTCTATTACTATCAAAAGGAATATGCCTATAAAGCTTAGAATTAATGTAAATAAACCACCTTTTTATAATAATATGATTATAAATGTAGATTCTGATATGATTCCAGAAGAATCTATTAACTCCCCAATTGCACCTGAAAGGATACAAAATCAATTATCAAAACTAGGAAATACACCATATTTTATAGAAAAATTACATATAGATTTAGAGGAAAATTTACATATTCCGAGCATTAGTGGTTTAAACGATTTACGAAGACAGGCTATTAGTAAATTAGAAGAAACAGTTTATAATAATTCTATTAAAGACAGAATTATCATAGATGATACTAAAATACCAGAACTTTCTAAAAATATTTATAATATTGATGATAGAAAAATAAGCTTATCTTTTGATAATTTAAATACAGATTTAGATTATTCAAAGCTTGATAAAGTAGATAATATTTATATTCCTCTTAAATTTTTTACAAATAAGTTATATGAGGATAAAATTTTAGAATTATCTAAAATTGCAAATATTTATATTTCTATGCCAACTATAGTTAAACCTAATTATAAAAATCTTTTACTAAATTATTTAGATGTTATTTTAACAAATTTTAATATTAAAGGTTTTATAATTTCTAATATTTCTGAATTTATATTGTTGGAAGAATATTTTAAAAAATATAATCTTGTTTCAAATTATACAATGAATGTATTTAATATACATACTATACAAGAATTAAAAGATTTAGGAATACAGGTTGTTACTCCTTCTATTGAGCTTAATAAAAATACTTTACAGTACTTGTGTAATAACAGTCCAATACCTGTTGAGCTTATTTTATATGGCAGAGCTGTTTTAATGAATTGTTCT
This sequence comes from uncultured Clostridia bacterium, assembly GCA_944388675.1. Lineage (GTDB taxonomy): Bacteria > Bacillota > Clostridia > TANB77 > CAG-508 > CAG-245. Next base: position 19,662 of record CALXJR010000011.1, on the reverse strand, counting down.
TATTGCTTACTTGGTAAGAGTAATAAATGCTACCCAGAATGTAAAATGAGATGTTCTAATAATTCTAAGTATTATTTAAAAGATAGATTGGGTTATAAATTTAGGATAATGCCTGATAATATACAAACTGTTACAGCTATCTATAATAGCAAAATAACTTCAATAGATAGTTCTGATTTAAATATTTATTCTGCAAGGATTAATATTTTAGACGAAAATATTAATGAAATAAATACTGTTATTAAAACTGTAAGAAAAGGGAAAAAATTAGAAGGAAATAACTATACTAATGGGAATTTAAATAGAGAAATTTAATTTTAAATATGAGCTGCTAATAATATTTAGCAGTTTATATTTTATTATTATAGTTGCTACCACTATAATACATATGCATTATATACACTTTATTATTTTCTTGAGATATTGTATATAGAACTATATAGTTGTTAATAATTGCCCTTCTATATATTCTATCTGTTACTCTATATTTTTCTATACATTTTTGGTGTATATGCTAATTGATTAATACATTCTTCAAGTTTAATCAATAAATTTTGTGCAGCCTGCTCTGCATACAGCTCATTTTTTATATAATTATAAATTTTCTTAATTTCTCTTTTACATTCATCAGTAATTTCTATTTGATACTGCTTACTAGTAGCCAAACTGAGACCTCATCTCTTTAAAAAATTCATTTGCAGGTGTTGTTTTTCCATTTTTTATATCATCCTCTGATTTTTGTAGATGTTTAATAATTTCTAATTCTTGTAATTTTTCTTTATATTCTTTTATGCTTATGATTACTACATCTGTTTTATTATCTCTTTTTACAAATATTGGCTCATTAATTTCTTCAAATTGATTAAGTGTTTTTTCTACTTCATTAGCAGTAATTTGCATATTAATCACAACCTTTCTTTATAGCTTACATATATTTTATCATATCTCTTAAATTATTACTAGTATGAATCATTTATTTTTTATTATTTGATTTACATATTTTTACATTTTATTACAAACTAGTTGTTTTTTCATTTTAAATTTTTTATTGATATAATAAAGAGAAAAATGTGCAGATATTCCATTATCTACACATATATTTTTTATTTTATTAAAATTTCTACTTTTATATCTTTATTTACTTTTTTCTTAAATTCTTCAGCATCTTCTTTTGTTCCAATTATTAATCCATAATGAATTGGAACTGTTATTTTAGGTTTCATCTCATTTACTAAATTTGCCGCTTCTTCATAATTCATTGTATACATTCCACCAATTGGAACAAAAGCTACATCACATTTTATATCTTCTAGTTCTTCTAAATCATCTGTGTCTCCTGCCATATAATAACGTGTATTATCTATAGTAATTATATATCCTACCCATTTTTTAGATTTTTGATGGAATAATTTTGTTTTATTATATGCAACTACAGTCTCAAATTTTATATTTTTTAAATCATAACTTTCATTTGGACCTACTAATATTATTTTACTTCTATCTGGTTGCAATTTCATTGCCTCTTCTAATGTGTTTGGCACTGTTATTAACATGGTAGAATCTTTAATTACTTTTTCTATATCTTCTGGTGAAAAATGGTCATAATGCTCATGTGTAATAAATATATAGTCTGCATCATGATATTCTTTTTCTATTTTGTAAGGATCTATGTAAATTGTAACATTCCTCTTTATTTTTATAGAACTATGACAAAATACTTCTACTCCATTTAAATAATTTTCCATATTTAATTCATTCCTTTCTTTCTAAAAGCTCAAATCCGGTTGGAAAAGAATTGTGATTTTGGCTATGCTGAGCTTGTTAAGGCTTTGCCTGTTACAAGGTCAGTATGCAGTGGCTGGCAAACTAGCAAGAAAACCGCAGGCGTGCTTTTTGCACGTTGAGGATTTTCGTAGTGCAGTCGCCACCCCGCCAAAACGCAATTCTTTTTCAACTTTTATTAATAATTATGCATTGCACTTAATTTTATGATTAAATCCATATTGTCGTCTTCTGCAGCTTTATTTTTTCTAATCTTTCCACACTTTTTACACTTAAATATTATTACATAGCCCTTTTTGCTATCAAGCTCTGCACCAACAGGCTCTAAGTCTCCGTGGCACTCTTCCATCCTGTCTCCAGGATTTATATCTACATGTTTTGAATGTAAACAATATGGACAATGATTTCTACATGAATAACCTAATTTTGGAACTCTTCTACCACAATTATCACATATAAATTCTTCATCTATTTCTGTAAATTTTCCAGCCATTTTTCCTATCTCCTATTAATAATCAAATATACTTCCACCTATAAATTCCCTTAATAATGAATTTCTTGGAATAAATTCTTCATCTATATCTTCAAAATATTTTAAAAATTCTACTAATCTTTTTGCTTCTGAATATTCTGGTTCTTTATTTGTTATTTGCTCTAATAATGGAAGTGCATGCTTCTTTAATACACTTATTTCATATACTAATGATGAATTAAACATTACATTGCAATTTTCCTGGAATGGGAATATGTTTCTATCTTCACCTCTGTTAACACTATCCCAGTTTCTTAAAGTATGAAGTGCTGAATATCCTCTAAAGTTGTTATCTCTTACTATTCTTCTTAATAAACGTGTATCTGTTGTTGAAATTCTGTTGCAATAATCTATGTTTAAAACTGTTAAATCACTTATATATATTTTATATTTTTGCTCTTGTGGTATTGCAGATGTTAATTTATCATTTAAGCAATGGATTCCTTCTATTACAAGTATTTCGTCATTTGATAAATGCATTGTTTCTCCATTATATTTTTTTGTTCCAACCTTAAAATCAAATGTTGGAACCTCTATTGTTTCTCCTTTTAATAATTTCTTAATGTGTTCATTAAATAAATTCAAATCAATTGCTTCTAATCTTTCAAAATCATAATTACCTTTTTCATCCCTTGGTGTATCTTGTCTTTCTACAAAATAGTTATCTACTGAAATTGTTACAGGTTTTAAACCATTTAATCTTAGTTCAATTCCAAGCCTTTTCGCAAATGTAGTCTTTCCAGATGAAGAAGGACCAGCTATAAGTACCATTTTTACATTTTTATTTTTTGCTACGTCATCTGCAATGGCTGCAATCTTTTTCTCGTGAAGAGCTTCTGATAATAATATTAAATCTTTTGCTTTTCCTTCCTTTACTTCATTATTCAATTTGTAAAGAGTATGTATATTTAAAACTCTATGAATATCTTCATACTCTTCTAAAGTTGCTAACAATTTTTTGTTGTCCTTATATTCAGTTAGCTCATAAGGTTTATTTTGCGATGGATATCTAATTAAAAATCCATCTCTGTAATTTGATACATCATATATTTTTGTATATCCAGTTGATATTGGCATTACTCCATAAAAATAATTATAATATTCTTCACAATAGTAAAGAGAAACTGTTTCTTTTTGTTTATTATCTACTTGGGCAATTCCTCTTAAAGTTTTTTCGTGAGCATAAAATTCTTCTGCTTCCTCTTTTGTCATTACTACTTTTCTGATTTCTAAATTCTTATCTATTATATCTTGCATTTCTTTTTTTAGATTTTGAACAAACTCTTCCGTTACTTTCATATTATCAATTTGGCAATACATAGAATTAGATAAATGATAATTTATACTTAATAATGCCTTTGGATAAAGTTTATTTAAGGCTTTTGCCATAATATATATAATTCCTCTTACATAAATTCTATGTCCATCTTTTGTTGATGTATCTAATAATTCTACTTTATCAGTATCTTTTATATCATAATTTAATGCTCTAACTTCATTATTACACATACATGCAATAATATTTTTTCCTTCTTCTTTTGCTTTATTTATTTCATCTTTATATTTTTCTATAACTTTCATATTAACTCTCCATTCTGTATTTATTTTTCATTTTTATATTGTATCATATTTTTTATAAAAATGGATATAATTATAATAAATTTTATTTAATATATTTAATTTTATCTTTTAGGAGGCTATTTTATGACTAATAAAAGGATTTGTGAAATTTTAAAAAATAAGACTATTCAGGAAATTTACTATAATGAACAACCTGTTTGGGTACAAGAAGTGCACGGAAACAAGGCAACTGTTGGATTTCTAAATTCTAATGATACAATGGATTTGTATATTGACGATTTATATGAAAAAAATTTATATAACTAATTTTATTTAATTTTTTTTGCAGAAAGACTCTATCTATTTTGCTTGCCAAACTCTATTAAACATTATAAAAAGTACCTTTTCATAAGTGCCTATATTTATTAAACTTTTAGTTTAACAATTTAAGTTTACTTTGATAAGATACTTTTAAATTTATGTTTTATTGTTGTTATGAAGCTTTCTCGTATTCTGATACACTTTCTAGTATATCTGTTCTTACTTTATTAATTAATTCATATCTATCAAGGACTTCTTCTTGGTTATCTACATAATTTGCAACTACTGCCCTTATATTGCTGGAAATTCTATTTTCTATCATAAAATTTTCTTTATTTTTTCTATATTTACGAGCTTTAAAAATTCTTACAAAAATATTGTGTGAATTTTGGTATTCATACCTTTTTAATTCTTGATCACATATATCTATCAATCTTTCACCTTGTTTGCAGAACTTTCTACCTGTTGCTACTTGCTTAAATTCTTCTGCATCTTCCTTAGATAAAAATTTTATTATATCCTTTGTTTTTTTCACTATTTTTCTCCCTTATAATAATTATTATCATTTGATTAATTTTTATTTTACAATAAGAAAATTAGTTTTTCAATATTTTTTTGTAAAAATTTAATTTAATGCAAAATATTGAATTATGCACAAATTATAGTTTAATTCAAAGATGTTTAGGTACTTTCTTTGCTGAATTTTAGGAAAATGTAATTAGTAATGGCAATCTACTGAAAGCATAAATATGTTGACCTGTCCCCAAAAACCTTTCTCTTAAATCCATTCTCCAAATTTTTTGATATATATTTTCTTTGCAAACATTGCTACAAAACAATAAAGAATTGGTACTCCTATTATAACTGTTAAATATTTTAAAGGTATTGCAACTAATCCTATCATTTGTCCAATTGGTGTAAATGGGAATATTATTGCTACTATACTTAATAGTATTGATGAGAAATATACCATTTTGTGTGCATTACTTTGTATAAATGGTATTTTTGCAGTTCTTATTACATGCATTCCCATTAAGTTTGATACTACTCCATATGAGAACCATATTGTTTGGAATACCGCTGCTTCTCTTATTCCAAATATGAACCAAACACTTGCAAATACTATCATATCAAAGCATGAGCTTAGTGGTCCCATAAATAATGTAAATTTCTTTAAGCTATTTATATCCCATCTCTTAGGCTTATTTAAATATTCTTCATCTACATTATCAAATGGAAGTGTTAATTGTCCAAAGTCGTATAATAAGCTTTGTACTAGTAACTGTATTGGTGTTATTGGTAAAAATGGCAATAATATGCTTGCTATTATAACAGATGAAACCTCTCCAAAGTTGAAGCTTACAGCCATTTTAATATATTTCATTAAGTTAGAGAATGTTTTTCTTCCTTCTTTTGCTCCATCTAATAATACATTTAAGTCTTTTTCTAGTAATATTATATCTGCTGACTCTTTTGCAATGTCTACTGCAGTATCTACAGATATTCCTACATCTGAGTTTGTAAGTGATGGTGAGTCATTTATTCCGTCTCCCATGTAACCTACTATATTTCCACTATCTTTTAATACTCTTACTATTCTTGCTTTTTGTATAGGTGATAATTTTGCAAATATATTTGTGTTTCTTAATATCCTAATTAGTGCAGAGTCTGATAGTCTATCTATTTGGCTACCAATTATTACATTTTTAGAGTTTATTCCAACCTTTTTACAAATGCATCTTGCAACATCACTATTATCTCCAGTTAGTACTATTACTCTAATTCCTGCTTTATTTAATCTTTCAATTGCTTCTTTTGCTGATTCTTTTGGTGGATCTAAGAATCCTATAAATCCTACCAAAGTCATATTTTTTTCATCATCTATTGTATAATCTAATTTTCTTTCTATATCATTTTTAGAACAAACGGCAATTACTCTAAATCCATCTTCATTTAATTTTTTACTTATTCTTTTTACATTGTCTTTAATTTCTTTTGTTAAAGGCTCTATTTTTCCTTTATATGATGAAGTTGTACAAAGGCTTAATATTTCTTCTACTGCACCTTTTGTAATTAATTGTACCTTTCCATTATGGTCTACTGCAACAGATAATCTACGTCTAGAAAAATCAAATGGAATTTCATCTACTAATTTATATTCCTTTTCATATTTAGACATATCGTTTTCTAGACCTCTTTTTATAACGGCTTGGTCTATGTTATTTTTTAATCCTGCTTGAAAAAAAGAGTTTACAAATGCATCTCTTAAAACATCTAAATCTTCTTCTCCATGTGTATTTAGATATTTTTCTAGCACTATTTTATCTTCTGTTAATGTTCCAGTCTTATCTGTACAAAGAATATTCATTGCTCCAAAGCTTTGAATTGAATCTAGCTTTTTTACAATAGTCTTCTTTTTTGCCATTCTTACAGCACCTTTTGATAAACTTGAAGATAAAATTACAGGTAATAAAAGTGGTGTAATTCCTATTGCTATTGCAACAGCAAATGTAAATGCAGTTACTACTTCATGTTTTGTAACATTAAATATAAACACTAAAGGAATCATTATTAACATGAATCTTATTAACATTGTACTTACACTTTCAATTCCTTTTTGGAATGCTGTTTTTGGCTTTCCTGTTGTAAGTGTGTGGGCAATTTTACCAAAATAAGTATCATCACCTGTTTTTATAACAACACCTTTACCACTTCCACTAATAACATTAGTACCCATAAAGCAAATAGTGTCCATATCCGATATACTATCTACTTTTCCATCTTCATTATCTTTTGCTAAAATAGAATTTGGTTCTTTTCTAACAGCATCAGACTCACCAGTTAGTGAAGATTGTCCAACATATAAATCTCTTGCATCTATTATTCTTAAATCCGCTGGTATCATACTACCTGCAGATAAAGTTACTATATCTCCTACTGTTACTTCTTTTATTGGAATATTAACTTCTTCTCCATCTCTTAAAACTGTAGAAGTTGTTTGTACTAATTCTTTTAATTTTTCAGCAGCCCTATTAGACCTAAATTCCTCAAAGAATTCAAGCAATGTACTTGCTATTATTAGAACAGCTATTACAGTAATATTTGCATAGCTTGGAACTTCTGGCAAATAAACATCTGTATATAATAATACAATTATTATTCCCATTAAAATACAATTAAAGGGACTAAATAAACTTTCAAAGAAGTAATTGTACCATTTTTTAGGCTTTGTTCCCTTTATTTCATTTACACCATATTTCTTTGTATTTTCTAATACTTTCTCTTTTGTTAATCCTATTTTTTCATTAACATTAAATTGTTTCTTAAAATCTTCTTTATCTAAAAGAGCTTCTTTACCATATTCTTTATTAATTTGAATATCTTCTTTCTCTTGCATTTTTCTTATCTCCTTTTGCACCCATCTGGAATATTTGCTTTTGCAAAATTTTTATTAAACTATTCACCATTATTAAGATGTTTTTGGAAGGTGTCCCCAAAAACAGGCAAACTATAACCATTCTCCATATTTCTTTATATATTTTTTCTTTATTATTTCTACTAAAACAGAATATATTAATAATAAGATTATTACAAATCCATAATAGCTAAGTGGTAATATTTCAAAGTGAAAACTTGGTATATTGTGTAATAGTATTGGTGTTAGTATTGTTCCTATTATAGTTCCAATTGTGCCAAGTGTTAGCCATTTACTAGCTCTTGATTCTATGAATGGTTTCTTTGCTGTACGTACATAATGTATTATCATTGTTTCTGAAATTAAACATTCTACAAACCATGCTGTTTGGAAAAATGTTTCTTTTTGTGCATTATATCCAAATACAAACCAAAATACTATAAATGCTATAACATCTGTTACTGAACTTGTTATTCCCATTACATTCATGAATCTACTAATTCCTGCTGTACTCCATTTTTTAGGTTTTTCTAAAAATTCTTTATCTACATCATCATATGGAATTGCAATTTGTGATATATCATATAGAAAATCTTGTAATAACATTTGTATTGGAAGTAGTGGTAGAAATGGTAAAAATATACTTGCTATTGCTATACTGAACACATCTCCAAAATCTGAGCTTAATGCCATTTTCATGTATTTTATTATATTACCATATACTTTTCTTCCTTCAATAACTCCGTTATACAATACTTTAAGATTTTTTTCAAGCAATATTATATCAGATGCTTCTTTTGCTATATCTGTTGCTGAATTTACACATATTCCTACATCAGCTATGTGAAGTGAAGGTGAGTCGTTGACTCCATCTCCCATATATCCTACTACATGTCCATTTTGTTTGTATAATTTTACAATTCTTTCTTTTTGTAGTGGATTCATTCTAGCAAATACTGATACTTCTTCTATCTTCTTAGATAATTCCTCATCAGTCATTTTATCTATGTCTGTTCCTAATAATATTTCTTTATTGTCTATTCCTACTAAACTGCAGATGTTACTTGTTGCATAAGGGTTGTCTCCTGTTAGTATTTTTGTTGATATTCCTATTTTTTTAAGTTTTGTAAGTGTTGCTTTTACATCCTTTTTTGGTGGATCTAAGAATGCTACAAAACCTATAAATGTCATTTCTTTTTCATCTGAAATATTAAATATATTTACTCCTCTATACTCTCTTTTTGATGCTAAAGCTATTACTTGCATTCCTTTACTAGCAAATTCCTGAGCTTTTGCTTTTACTATTTCTTGCATTTGTTCTGTAAGTGGTACTTTTTTATTTTCATATTTTACATTTGTACATATTTTTAATATTTCTTCTAGTGCACCTTTTGTAAACATTCTGTAACCGTTATTTTTCTTACTTTTAACAACAACACTCATCCTTTTTCTTGTATAGTCAAAAGGTATTTCGTCTATCTTAGTATACTCATCTATTATATTTTTTACTCCATTTTCATTACCATAACTTATTATTGCTCTATCTACTAAATTTTTTATTCCAGTTCCAAAATAGCTATTTAGATAAGCATATTCTAATATTGATTTATCTTCTTTACCATTTACATCTATATATTTTTGAAGTACTATCTTATCTTCAGTTAATGTTCCTGTTTTATCTGTACATAGAATATCTATTGCTCCTAGGTTTTGTATTGAGTTAATGTTTTTTACAAGAGTTTTCTTTTTAGCTAACACTTTTGTTCCTCTTGTTAAGTTTACGTTTACAATCATTGGAAGCATACTAGGCGTAATTCCTACTGCAACAGAAAGTGCAAATAGTATTGCTTCTAACCAATTCTGTCTTATTAGCCCATATATAACAAATACTGCAATTGATACTATTACCATGTATTTTATAAGCATTTTTGTTATATTGTTCATTCCTTTTTCAAAGTTAGTTAGCTCCTTCTTGGTATCTATTTCTTTACCCATTCTTCCTAAATAAGTGGTAAAACCTGTATTTATAACAACACCTTTGCCACTACCACTTATTACACTAGACCCCATTAAGCAAATGTTAGATATATCAAATATTTGTGATGGGCTATTGGCATTTATTGTTTTCTCTACCGGCACACTTTCTCCTGTAAATACAGATTGATTTATGAATAAATCTTTTGCTTCAATTAGCATTATATCTGCTGGAATCATTGCACCTGCATTAAGATAAACTATATCTCCTATTACTGTATTTTCTACTTTTATTTCTTTTTCTTTTCCGTTTCTTAATACATTTGTAGTAGTATATAATTTTGATTTTAATTTTTGATTAAATTTATAAACACTATAATCTTGAAAATATCTAATTAAAGCACTAATTACTGCTATTCCAAGGATTATATATGTACTAATTGCATCACTTAAAAAGTAGTTTATTATTGCAAGCAAAATTAATATTATTATGAACTTATCTTTAAAACTTCTTACTAAAAAATATAACCTGCTCTTTTTTTCATTTTTTACAACTACATTTGGACCATTTTGTTTTAATGTTTCTTCTGCTTGTTTTTCTGTTATTCCATTTTCTGTTGTTTTACATTCTTTTAAAATATCTTCTTTTGTTTTTGATGATTCTATTTTATATTTTTCTAATAATTCATTATCTTCTTTTTTTACATTTTTCTTTATATCAAATAATTGAATCATTTTTAGCCTCCACTATAATAAGAAATTTGCTATTTGGTTTGCTAATTCTTCCTCTCTTCCATGATAGCTGTGGTCTGCTCCATCTATATAGCTAATATCTTTATTTGGATTGTTTATTGCTTTATTTACTCTCTCTGAATATGTTTTTGCATCTTCTAATATTAATTCATTAATATTTCCCCATCTCATAAATAATGGTATTTTTATTTTATTTAATGTAACTAAATTTGGATCTTTTTCTATGTTTATAAAATCTATTTCTTTATTATAAAATGCATATCTTAAAAATGATTTAACACTCATTGGATGAATAAAACTATCCGGTGGCATTATTTCTAATTCTTTACCATCTTTTTCTTTATCTAATGCCATTTTTACATAATAATCATATTTATCTCCTAGGAAAAATTTTAAAGCACTTGGAATGTCTACTAAAGATAATAATATTATACCTTTTATATATTGTAATCTTTTATCATTATTTTCTAACATTTTATTATATGTATATACAATTTTGGTGCATCCCAAACTATGACCTTGAAGATAAATTGAAGTATAGCCCATTTCTACTAGTTTATCTATTGCCCCATATATATCATATTCACCTTCTAATACATCTTCAAAAGCTGTTCCACCAAATTCTTTAATTATTTTTCCATCTTTCTTTTTTACTATATTTTTTGCTATTTCACTTCCTCTTGTGTTAAATGTGTAATAATCTAGTTTTTCTTTTACTTTATCTGCAATTATTACATTTCTCTTTTTAAAACAATTGCTTGTCATTCCATGTATTGATATAACTATTGCTTTATTGTTATTATCATATAAAAGCCCATTTTCTTCTATTCCATCTATTGTGTGAAAATTAATTTGTTTCATACATACACATCCCATTTCTAATTATTTTACTTTTTCTTTTAAGAAGTTTTTTAAATTATCTAGTTCTATTAGATATTTATCTCTAATATTATTATAAATTTTTGTATAAGATTTTACTTTTTCATTTATAATAGTTCTCCTTACTGGTAAATAATATATTATTTTGTTATTTTTGTCCATACTTTATAACCAAAAAAACTTGAAGATTATTAGATTAATCTCCAAGTTCTAAAATTGTTATAAAATACTTTTTTCTTTTGTTCCTAAACGATAAGATTTTATTCTATATTGTGCCTTACCATCAAATATTATTCTTACTGCCTTTGTATAATCATTCTCGTTCATTTTATGTTTTTCTTCTATCTCTAAGCTACCTTTGGTAGATTTTAATGTTTCAAATGTAGTCATAAATCCATAACCTGTACCACCAGTATCTTTATGTGTTGTTATTGGTTTTGTTCCTAATTGTAAAAGTGTTTCTACTTCAAATTCAATTCCAGTATCTAATACACAAAATTCATAGTATTCATTTGTTTTTCCGAGTATTGCAATTATACTCTTAAATTTATTATCACTAGCATTAATTGCAATTATTGTATCTCTTAGATGGTCACCAATTAATGTTACTAGTTTATCTTTTGGTATTATTTTGTTAATCATATGATGTATGTTTCCATTAATTTCCAACTTAAATTCTATTTTATTTTTCTCACATTCTGATTGCATATATTTAAACATATCATCAATTTCTTCTATCTCTGTTGTTGGAAGTTTATCTGGATGTTTTATATTTTGCAATTTAGATGTATATTCTTTTGATAACTCAGATATTTTATCTGTAATTGCAAGCTCAGTACCTGCTTCCATATTCGTATTACTTACGTAGTCTGCAACTTTCTTTTCTAATGCTTTCTGTCTATTATAAAATTCATGATTTAGCTTACTTATCTTATACTTTTCATCAGATAATTCTTTTATTTTCTTATCTTTCTCAGCAATTTCATTTTTGTAATCTTCAATAGTTTGATGTAATAACTTTTGTTTGTAGTACAAAGTGAGAGTTTTTTGGATAACTAAAAACATAATAAAAGCTAATACTACTAAACAAATTAGTAATTGTTTAGTTAGATTACCATAATAGTTACCAAATATATAATAAGTCAATATTATAACTGAACTAATATTAATGGTAATCAAATCCAAATATTCATAATTTCTATTTTTCATAAAAGTAATACCATGTTTAAATCTTTTTCTTTTAAATATTATAAACAAAATAAATGCTTCTATTAATAATATTATAATTAAATTGATTGTTCCATTTAGTATTTGCAAATTAATTAAAAGTACAGATTCTATAATAGTAGATATAACAAACATAATGTATACTATAGAATTCGAAATCAAATTAATAATCATAATTGGTTCTTTATTATCATTCTTAAATATTTTTTGTAAAAACACAAGTTGTATAAAATAACTTATAATTAATATTAATAACTTATCTATAATTTTGTAAAATAATATATTTATAAACGAAATTATAAAGCAAATAAATATTATTAATAAAACTAATTTCTTAGTTATTTTTTTGTCTATTATTTTAAAATCTAAACATAATATAAATAAATTAATAAAAAATGTCTTTAAACCTAATCTTAATAAATCCACTTCCATATTTAACCTTTTTTATTTATTATATTATAAAATAAAGATGTAATCAATCTTATTAATAGATCATTACATCTTTATTTTATTTTATAATCCAATAATATATCTGAACCAATCCCATATATCATCCCATGTCATAACACATTCACCTCTCTTTTGTTATTTTTTACAATAACAAAATACCACCTATAACGCTTGGTATAGGTGATATGAGGCCGTGAACATTTTTCGTAATTAATGAAGAGTTGTCGAAAAATGTCGAAACTTTGTATTTTTGTATTAAAATTATTCTCTATTTACTATAGAGACTTTTTAATTTTATTAACGTAATAATATATAAATTCATTAGGTGTTGGTACACCAGTTTCATAATTAACTTTAGCTGTATAATACTTAGTTAAATCTTCTATTGAAGAAATTCTCCAAGCATACAAAATTGCGTTTTGCATTGCTCTACTAATTGTTGAATTTGCTTTCTTATACTTGCTTGTTAAATATTGTATAATTGATAATTTACTTTCTCCATCTCCTTCTGTTAGTAAAAACATAATTGCATCAAATAAATATTTTCTACCCTGTAAGTGACTGCCTACTCCGATTAAATCAAGTTCGGAATTTATTTTATCTGCAATTAAATTTCTTGTATCTTCATCAGTATTATCATCTATTTTATTTGTTGATTTAGTTGTATATTGTTTTAATAATAAGAGTGTATTTATAACTTTTTCAGGAGAATAATTTTCTTGTTTTTTATAAAATATAAAATCTACTTTATTTTCATGTAAATAATCGTAAACAGAATCTGAATATACATTTGTTGTTACAACTACTTTTGGATTAACACTTAAATTTGAATTTTTTAATTCATTAATAAATTCAAATCCACTACCTTCTCCACTATTTAATTCTAAATCTAAAATTATTCCATCAGGATTAAATCTTTTTACATCTTTTAAACCTTTTGTAGCAGAATTTGTAATACCAACAAATTCTACATTATCATATTTGTTGGCTAAAGCTTTAAATTTATTACATTCATTTACATCATCTTCAACTAATAATAATTTCATATTTTTCTGTTCCATTTTATACTCCGTTACAAAATATCATTTATTTTCACTTTTTATCATAAAATTGCATTGCCTTTTACTATACAATATATTCATAAATTATTTAAAATAATATAAGCAAATGTCGAAAGGAGCAAAATTATGTCAAGAGAAGAAATGGGATTAAGAATTAAACGTGTTCGTGTAGAAATGAACTTAACCAAAGAAAAATTTGCAAAAATTCTAGGACTTTCAGGTCAGTATCTAGGAATGGTTGAAAGAGGCAAAGGTAGCTTAACATATGATAAGCTTAAGAAACTTTGTGAGATATCAGGTCTTTCAGCAGATTACTTTCTATTTGGAGTTGATAACTCAATCCTCCTAGATCTTAAGAAAGAATTGTCAAATTATTCTGACGAACAAATAATTGCAAGCTGTAATTGTTTAAAAGATTTAGCTATTCTTCTAAAACAAATTAATTAGCTTTTTTAACAGTCATATTGGCTGTTATTTTTTCATCATTTATCATTTGTTATATCTCCACTACCATTAAGCGAAATAGCTTCTCCCAAATAAGTAGAAGCTGGTTTAAAAATGCATTTAACAAAATCTTTATCTCTTGCTAATATTTCTCTTACTTCTCTAAAAATTTGACCCGCATATTTTCTAGGATCTGCTCCTATTCCATAACAATCAATATCCAAACTATTTGCAACATATAAAGCTCTATAAAGATGATATTTTTGCGTTACTACAATCATTTTATTTACTCCAAATATTCTTTTTGCTCTATACATACTATCATAAGTTGAAATTCCTGCATGGTCCATAAATATATCTTCTGAAGGTACTCCATGTTCTATTGCAAAATTTTTCATAATGTTAACTTCATCATAATCTTCCCTTGTATGGTCACCACTCATAATTATTTTAGGAGCAAAACCTTGTTTATATAGTTCTATTCCTTGTAGCAATCTATCTTCTAACATAGGTGATGGTTTATCTCCCCATATTCCTGCACCTAATATCAAAATACAATCTGCCTTTTCTAAATTACTTTCATAATTTTCAGATATTATTCTATTTTTTGTAGAAAGTACTACATAAAAATTTATTCCTAAAATTGCTATTATAATTATTGCTATAATTATAAGGATAACTATTACCACTTTTTTCATAATTTTACCTTTCATTTTTTTCTATATAATAGCAAATAAATCGCACTTTTTCAATACTATCACTATTTTTTCTTACAGTTTTTACATAATCATTTTATATTTAATTATCTGTTTACTTTAAATCTTTTTGTACAATGTTTAAAACATACTATAGTAAATATTATTGTAAAAAACAAAAATATTGTTGATAAGAATAATAAAGAAATATTTATAGTATTATCTTTTAAACTTGATTCTACTGGTTCTGATTGAATATACAAAATTTCTCCTTCTTGTACTGTATTGTTTATTTCTTGATTATCTATAACTGAGCTTTCTATTGTAATATTTGTTTCAGTACCATTATCTATATCTACTTGTTCGTTTGATGATATAGAATTATTAGGTTCTATTGTCCTACTGCCAGCTTTATTATTAACAAACATGTATAATATACTTGTTATTAAAAACATAGAAGCATTTCCTAGCAATAACTTTAAACTATGCAATGCTTTATAGTAATTCCATTGCACAGTTCCAATTGGCATGTTTAAAATTTTTGCAATTTCTCTAAAAGAAAAACCACTCAATATTTTTAAAGAAACTATCTCCTGTTCTTTTTTATTTAAAGTATTTATAGCTCTTCTATATGCATCTATGTTTTCTATTTCTTTTAAATCATCATTTTCTTCTTGTATATTATAAATTTCATTTTCATCTAAATTAACTTCTTTATTTTTCTTTCTTAAATATGTAATTGCTTCATTTTTTGTAACAGAATAAAGCCAAGATGTTTCACTTTTCTCTGGCAATTTTGATTTAGAAAGTTTATAAATTTTTGCAAAAACAGTTTGTAAAACGTCTTCACTATCATCTTTATTTTTTAAGATAGAAAACGCAATACCATAAATTAATTTATTATAGTCTTTATATAAAGTATTAAAAGCTTCTTCTTTTTCATCTTTATTTTTTATTTTGTTAAATAGTACATGTAATTCTTTTTCTTTTAGTTTCATTTATTTTTCGCCTTTCAAATTATTTTAATAACTTAATTTTACTACAGCTATACCATTAATTACTTTTATTGAACCATCCTCTGGATATACTGGCATTTGTTCATACTCTACTTCTGCTGTTATTCCCTTATCATCCGAAAAATCACATATATTCCAACCAATTCCAAGATTATCTTGTAAGAATATTTGCCATGTCCACATATTTACATCTGATACATCAAAATTAGTTAATTTAAGTAATTCATCATTGTGAATAGAAAAATTTAATTTTCCTTTAATTATAACAGGCATACCCTCTTTTATTTCATCGTTTTCTTTAAGTTTCTCCACTATATTATTTCCAACTGAATACATTTGCTTATTATATAAATCTGTTGCAACATATGTTGCATTATTTGATAAAATATAAGTCCAAATAATTACAATACTTACAATAAAAGATATAATATTTAATATGTTAGTAAAAAAGTTCTCTTTTAATAATTCATTTTGTTTTAGCAATATTATTATTGGTAAATAAAGTGATGATGCCATAAGTAAATTTATACTCCTAGACTGAGCAATTAATTCAATTGAACAAGTAAAAATAGGAAAAGCTAATATCATAATTATTAATGTAATTATTTTACTAGGTACTTTATAAATTTTATTATTTATTGTTATAGTTATAAAGTTAATCATTATCAATATAAACATTACTGCATATAATATATTTCTAAACCAAGAAATATTATTAACAATTTGGTCTGTAAAATAAAAATTATAAAATGTAGTATAGGTATTTTGTATGGAACTAAATAAATTTTTAAATGTTTCTATACTTAATATAGCATTTCCATTACTATAATCACTAATAGTCAGATTTAAAATTTTAGTAATTGCAATTAGGCAAATGTAATACATAATCATTCCTATAACTATTATTAATATATTTATAAGAAATTCTTTAACAATCACTTTTTTATCTTCTATTATTTTAAAAATTAAAGTTATAGCAAATAAGGCTGTAATATAACTTAAATATGCTTGGTAAAAGCCAAGTGTTGCTACAATGCATATTAGTGCCAATATAATATTCTTTTTATGTTTGGTTTTATTTAAAAAATATACAGAAAGTACTGCAAATAACATTGCTAAACTATACCCAAATGAAGTATAAGCATACATAAATGTTAAAGATATTGTTGGTGTAACTACCAAAAGTATGCTGATAACTATTTTTAGGTATGTCTTTCTTATTTTTAAAGTTTCATTTAAAAATATAGATGCAAATCCTATTGCAATTAAAGATAATGTTGTAGTTAAAATTGAAACTACAACTGATCCTCTAAATATATCTGCAAATGGAATCAAAAATCTTCCAAGTGATATTTCCCAACCTTTAGCAAGCATTGAACCATAATGCCAATATCCATCATAAGCCAATAGTTCCTTTGAAATTAATTCAAAATGAACAATTAATCCTATAATAAATGTAATTAAAAATATTCTTTTTCTATCTTTTGTAAACCAATTATCAATAAAGTTAAAAAATTTCTCCAGTGAAATATTGTGTAACATTTTTATCCCCTTTTATAATCTTTTACTGAAATGTTTCTTATATTAAATTTATAATCCAAGCATTATTAAAATAACATACATTTTTATTTTTTATCATTTTTTAATTTTTCAATTTCTTCTACTGAAAGTCCTGTTATTTCTGATATGCTTTCTATATTCATATTTTGTTTTAACAATTTTTTAGCTATTTCTTTAATTGTTTCAACTCTCCCTTGCTTGCGTCCTAATTTTTCTCCTTCTGCTTTTCCATTATTTATTCCAGCTTGATATATTGCTTTTTCGTCCATTATAGCTTTTTCTCTTAAATCTGCAAGTCTTTGCAATTTTTCATCTTGGCTCATCTCTCTTATTTTTATTACTGCTTCTTTTACTTCTTTGTTATTTTCCATTATCTCTTCTACCTCCTTTAATTCAGGATTGTCCAAGAATAATAGCCATTGTGCTTTTTTGTTTTCTTTGTTTTTTCTATATTCTTCTTTTACTTTTCCTAATTCTAGTATATGTATTTCAAACTTATTTGTCAATCTAATTTTTAGATTATTGTCCTCTGCTATATGCCATATTGTCTCCATTTCATCTATTTTTTTATCTGTTTTTAATTCATAATCTATTATTGCTATTACAACAACTTTTTTTGCCGTTAAATAACTTTCTCCTCTTCTTATTCCTCTTAAGTATAATTGTGAAAAGTAAAATAGTAATCTTTCTGCAAAATTTTCTCTTTCCAAAAGTTGTATTTCCACATCAACTTTTTCATTATCATTTACATCCACCTGTAAGTCAAGAGAGCCTGATTTTAATTCTAAATTTTCGCTTAATAATTCTTTATCATTGTTAATTTCAATACTATGTATTTTTTCATCTAACATTGCTTCTACAAATGCTTTTGTTATTTCTGGGTTATCTTTGCTAAATAATCTTTGAAAAACAACATCATTCTTTGGTTTTAAAATTTTTTTTACATTTTTTTCATTAGTTTGGTTAGTTAAATTTTCATTTTTCTCTGTCATATATTGTACCTCCATTATTATAATTTATTACTAACCATATTTGAATAAATTCCTTGAAAATAATTTACTAGATTCTTAAATAAAATTTTAGAAAAAATTAGAATAAAATAATTTAGAATTAAATTCTACAGAATAAATTCATAAAGATTAGAAATATATGACTATAATATAATGGTAATTACATTATTGCAAGGATTTTCGTATTTCTTATTTCTACATAAAATGACAAATCCAAAATGATTCATATTTTCGTAACATGTACCTTAAAACAAGTTTTTATACTTAAGAACACAAGATTTAAAGAGAATATGCTCTAAATCAATACAAAACTGGCTAGATGTCCAAATGAATTAGTTGGAATATTTGAAGATAGGTTTATGAAGTACATTGAAAATTAAATAAAAGAAAAAGGTAACACTTATTACCAAATATTACCTTTTAACAAAAATAGGTTAATAAAAATTTACACAGTTATCTTGACAATCTCTGAAAATTTGCTCATGCCACAAGTGGCACTAGCAAATTTTTACTTGATGTACAGTGTAGCTCGACAACCTATGTAGTTTTCTATAATGGTCGGATTGTAGTTGTAAAGACTGGCCGGAGGATAGTTGCTACCAAAGTTGAGAGAAAAATCACCACCTCGAACTCCCCTGAGGTAGGTATCGTCGGCCTCCATATTCCACTCCCTGACATTACCTGCTAAGTCATATATGTTGTTTGCTTTCCATGCCTCATTATATCCTGTTGGTCTCCTACTTCCATGGCCTGTTTCTGCTTCTCCCGTACTGTTTGGATAATTTCCCCAACTTTCTGAGTCACTTATTACTTCTTCTTTACTTTTTCCTGTTTCTGGATTTTGTGTATTACATTCTATTAGCCACATTAATGTTCTATCCCATTGGTTTCCCCATATTAGTCCTGTGTTAATGATAATATAAGAATGTACAAAAAATGGAATTTAATAATGTACAAAAATATACATTATTAAATTCCATAAA
>CALXJR010000010.1 GCA_944388675.1 uncultured Clostridia bacterium | reverse complement strand
CTACTCTAATTCTAGATACACTATAAATACCTTTTTCCTTTTTTGCAACTCTTTCGGTAATTTGCCTAAAGACACTATCTGAAATTGTAAAATTTCCTAGATAACTAAAAGTAGGTCTTATTATAGATTTTTCTGAAATATATGGACCTCCATTTGCACTTTTTGACCTAAATATCTGTAATGGATCTAATATATAACCTGAAAAATCTTTTTTTATTTCAAATGTTGGTACTGGAATTACATGCTTTCCCTGAGTCACACGAATGTTTCTTGCCTTCTCCATTTCCTCTTCTGTTGCAACTTCATTTATATATATTGTTTTTGTTAGTTCTGGTAAATCTAGACTTTCCCTTATTTTTTCTATCATTTTATCAGATGTACCCAGTATTAGTAAACTATCTGGTTTATATTTTTTAAGAGCTTTTTTCATTTCTTCTTGTTCTTTCGGCTCTACAAATAATGCATGTCTAATTGTTTCTATTTTTGTTGGTGCTTTTTTTGCTGACGTGCCGGCTAACACTTCATTTTCATCTATTAGTAATCCATCATCAATTATATAATGTATATTATTTTGACTTGCGACAAGTTGTGCTCTATAGCTTTTACCTGTTCCAGACGGACCAACAAATGCATATACTTTCATTTTTTGTTTTTCCATGAAACTCATTCCTCACATGAAATTTAGATTTTTTTGGCTTTATCTATAAACCTATTTTAGTATTAGTTCTATTGTGTATTCATAATCTTTATATTCATTTGTAAATTGCTTTGAGTCTAATTCTGTTATATCATATTTTGATTTAATTTCATTTAGTAAATCATTTGTATTTCCACTTTCTATAATCCATACTCTTCCAGAATAATTATCTAAAATTTCTCCTAAAGTATCTTTTATTTCCATATATGGGCCAAAAGCTTTATATGCTTCTTCTACTCCCCAATGGTCTTTGTTGTAGAAGTATGACATATTTGTATGATTTTGTGTTATTTCTGTTGTTATAACTTCTCCATTAATTGCATTTGAATATACAATTATATCTCCTTCTTTAATTTGCTCATCCATATATGATATAAATTCTCTATTTGTTTCATTATAATTTTTGTTTATACTAATTATATTACTAATTCCAGAAATTATTAATATAATAACACAAACTGTTATAACTCTCCATTTTTTTGTATCTTTTGCCATAAAATAACTTATTGCAAATATTAATAATCCAGTTACTATTAATAAATATCTATAAAGTAGTATTACACTCTGCATACATAAAGAAATTGCAAGTGCTATTAATATTATAGCAATATATATTGCAAAACAACAAGTTGCAGGCTTTCTTTCTTCTTTTTTTGTTTGAAAAATTAAATATACTATATATGAATAAAATGCTGTTGTAAGTATTATTGGGAAAAAGTTTAAGTTTCCTTTATATTGCATTGTTAATATTTCATATAATGTATTTGGAAATGAAAGTGTAATCCAAAAACCTGAAGATACACCTGAAAGCTGTCTTAAAAATACTATAAGCCATGGCACATAACATATTACTTGAATTACAGCTGTAATTATAAATTTTATTAAATCTACTCTTCTTTCTTTATGATTTTTGCATAAGAATATAAATAATAATAAATTTACAATTCCTGCAAACATTAAGCCATAATAGTGAGTGTATGCTACTAACAGACTGCTAAGTCCAAAAAATAAAAATGTTGTCTTTTTTATATTTCCCTTATAAATTCTGTATGCATATATTGCCATTAATGTACCAAGAAGCATTCCTAATGAATACATTCTTATTTCTCCAGAATATTCTGCAGCTACAGGTAAAAATAACGCAAAGAACGAAAATAAAAATCCAGTTTTCTCTCCAAAATCTTTTCTTATATGTGTATATCCTATTACTCCAAGTAAAGCAATTGTAACACTAGAAAAAATTCTGTATACAATTATATTACTTCCAAAAATTAAATATAATATATGTAAACAAAAATAATACAAAATTGGATGTACATCATGTCCACCAATCTGCCAAATTTCAGAAAAGGAATGTCTTGCAATTGATACTGAATAGCTCTCATCAAACCATATACTCGTATGAAAAATTGGTAACATTATAAAAATTATTCCTAAAATAATTAGTGCTATATGTAAATATTTTATATTTATTTTTTGTAATTTTTCTTTTATCTTTTCCACAATTTTTCCCCCAGATTATATTTTATCATGGTATATTTTAACACATGTATAATTTTTTAACAAGATGTTTTAGGGTGTTTTTGGGGACGTTTCACTTAAGCATCTTTTGGATGTTTTTGGGGACGTTTCACTCAAGCATCTTTTAGGTGTTTTTGGGGACGTTTCACTCAAGCATCTTTTGGATGTTTTTGGGGACACGTCACTTAAAGCATCTTAATGATGTTTTAGTAACGTGTCCCCAAAAGTAACTAACTTTAATATTCATTTACTTTGACAATAATTTTTTCATCCAAACCATATCTCTTTTCTACAGATATTTTACTTACTTGATTATCATCTTTGAATACAAATCCATTTAGTGCATCTAATATAGATTTTGCTATATTGTCAACATCCGGTTTTTTGGTTGGACTCAAAATATTTTCTAACATTTGCATTTTTTTTAGTTTACTTGTGCTTGTTGGAATTTTTAAATATGCTATTATGTCTATGTAAATTCTTCCAGTTAATAATTCATGTTTTGGATACTTTAATTTGAAATACTGCTGTATTAAAGCTTCATAATCCTTTGTTTTATTGGGTGTATAAACCCTTCCTGTATACATATTAACTCTTGGTCTTTCTTTTCCTACTATTTCTCCAACAACTTCAAATTCATAGTTC
Source organism: uncultured Clostridia bacterium (assembly GCA_944388675.1). GTDB lineage: Bacteria > Bacillota > Clostridia > TANB77 > CAG-508 > CAG-245. Next base: position 18,956 of record CALXJR010000010.1, on the reverse strand, counting down.
ATTTTTAATTTCCTTTTGTTATTATTCTTCTACTTTTTCAAACATATCTTTACCAGCTCCACATAATGGGCATGTCCAATCATCTGGTAAATCTTCAAATTTTACTGTTTCGTTAGCATCATCATATATATATCCACATAATGTACATCTATATTTCATTTATATCACCTCCTTAAATTATATTTTCTTTATATACAGTTTTGTTTTCTTTATTTTCAGTTTCTTCATTATTACTTTCTATGTTTTCAGGATTCTCCTTATTTACTGGTGTTTCAATATTCTCAGTATTTTTTACTTCTTCATTATTATTTTCATTTTTGTCTTCTGCTAAAATATTTTCTACTGGCTCTTCTATCACAGGTTCTTCCTTGTTATAATTTCTCCAAGGATTACTTTTGTCTGGGTCTGTTGGATCCCAGTTGCGATATTCTGTTTCTCCAGATATTTTTTGTTCTGTTGGCTTTCCAAGTGGTCCTGGATTTGAATCCTCATAAAATGTAACTTTTGTGCCAGACGCACAATTATCATAAATCCATTTAGCATTTTTTACAGTTAGTCTTACACAGCCCATTGATGCAGGTGTACCTAGTTTGTCATACTCCCAATATTCTAAACTTGACTTATTTCCTTTTTCTGTATATGGAACTGAGTGAAATAGAATATTACCTGTTATTTGTGTTGCATATTGTCCATACACATCTCCAAAAAGTCCTTTCCATTCCCATCCGCCATACTTTTTTAAAGAATAAGTTCCACTTGTTGGGGTTGCAGGTCCAACAGAGCAAAGCATTACTTTTACGCAATTTGTATATTCACCATTATCATCTTTTGTATAAACATTAACCACATTTTGCTCACAATTTACTTCTAACTTATATTTGGTATTTCCTGTATTATTTGTTGTTTTATTTTTTGGCTCTTCTGTATTTATTTGTGTAACCTCATTTACTACTTCTTCATTTACCGCTGTATTTTCCTCTATATTTACTAGCAATACTTCATTTTCTTCATTATTTTCATATAAATTTTGTATTTTTTCTTGCTGAGCATATGTTTGTTTTACATCTTTATTAGAAAAACTTCTCACAACAATTGAAACTATAACAATTAAAAGAACACATATTACAATTGAAAGAATTATTTTTTGTTTCTTATTTTTTAGATTCTTTACTTTTTCTCTTTTATCCATATATTACTCCTAATCAGATATGAATTCATTATACATCTAGATTTTTACTCTCGTCAACAATTATATTAATAAGTTTTTAAATCTTTATTACTTGGAACTTCGATAGATTTTCCGTCATAAGTAAACTTTGAGCCATGGCAAGGACATTCCCAAACTTTATCTATATTATTAAAATATAGTTCACAACCCAAATGAGTACAAATTGGTTTAACTTTATATATTTCTCCAGTTTTATCTTTATAAACTCCTACTTTAGTATTATCTATTTTTATAATTCTTCCTTCTCCTATTTTTATATTATCCAATTCTTCTTTTGGTATCTTAAATCTGCTTAATAAAATAGATTTATTGGCCTCTTTAAGCATATTGCCTACTTCTTGTCTATTCTTTATAGGTTCCATCCTTGTTGATTTAAATATTTCTTCATATTTATTTTCTTTATTTAAAATTTTATCTGCTATTATATTAGCTGAAATATTAGAAGAAGTTAATCCCCATTTATTAAATCCTGTTGCAATATACATATTTTTCATTAGACTTGAATATTGACCTATATATGGAATTTTATCTAGTGTTATACAATCTTCTGCTGTCCATTTAAACAAAATTTCCGCTTCTGGATACATTTTTCTTACAATTACTTCTAATCTATGATATCCATCTTTTAATTCTTCTGTTCCTGTTTTATAATCATATCCTACCACCAAAAGTAATCTTTTATTTCCATCTTTTATTGTTCTAAAAGACACTGTAGGTGTTTCATAATTTATATACATTCCATCAAACAATTTTTTATTTGGTTCAAAAACCATAGCATAAGATGTTGATTGATACATTTTTAGAAAATAATATCCTGGAATATTCGTTATTGGATATCTTGTTGCAAGCACAACAAAGTCTGCTATAATCTTCTTATTATTAACATATACAATATATTTATCATTATCTCTTTTTATATCTGTTACTTGTGAGTTCTCATATATTTTTCCATCATTTTTAAGAATCTTATTTACTAAGCCATAAGCATATTTTATTGGATGAATCTGTGCTTGATTTTTGAATTCAATTGCTCCTGCTATTTCTGTAGGTAATTCAATCTCTTTTAAATATTCACTTTTTCCTTTTTGCAATTTATCAATTACTTTTTGTTCATTTTTTATAATATCTAATTTTATTTCTTGTTTTGTATAGACATAGCTATTTTCTTCTTCAAAATCACAATCTATGTTTTCCTTTTCAACTATTTCTTTTATATTTTTTATTGCCTTTTCATTTGCTTCAAAATACATTTTAGCAAATTCTTTGCCTTGTGAATTTAATAAATAATCATAAAAAATGCCATGCTGACTTGTTACTTTTCCTGTAGTTTTCCCACTTGTACTACTACATATTCTGTTTTTTTCTACAACTATAGTATCCATTTTATCACTTAAATAATATGCTGTTTGGAGTCCAGTCAAACCACCTCCAATTATACATACTGATGTCTTTTGGTCTTGCTTTATTTCTTCAAAAGCCTCATGATTTTTTCTTTCCTCTTCCCAATATGAATTCATAATTTTATTCCTCTCTATCTCATTTTTTTGATATTATTGTACCTTCTATTTATTTTTTTATTCATATGGATAAAGAAAATAGCTATCTTTATTATAATTAAAAATAGCTATTTTTAGGAATCTTATTTTACGCTGATTATCTTAATTTACTTACAATTACATATTTTTTAACTCTATTGCAAATCATAAGAATATGGTTATTATAAAAAATTATTCTACATCTGCTTTCCATAATCCATGTTTATTACAATATGCATATAGTGTTGAACCTGGAATATATGGAAATCTACATTCTGCATTTTGTTCTGGATATAATTTAATTGTATATTCTTTATTTTCTGTAACTAATTTTATCCATTCAATATAATGTTCTTTTTCCATAACATGATTTATTTTTACAAATATTTCATCTTCAACTTTTTCATATGTTGGTACATGTTTTTCAACTGCAGCATCTACAGAATTTGGTTTTAACACTTCCATTGGTTCTCCACAGCATTGTATCTTACAATCTTCACTTTTACAGTCTTGTAAAACTTCTACCATTGCCCCACATGATTTACATTTTTTAATTATTAATTCATTTTTCATAATTTTTTCCTCCTTTATATTTTTCGCCCAAAAAGGCAAATTTCAATTTTTAAACGTGTACTCTTGGATAGTTTGTCCATCTACATCTTTTAATATTATTTTGTTTTCTTCCAATATAATATAGCTATGTTTTGTATTGCATTTTGGAAGAGATATTGAACCTGGATTTGCAAACACATATCCATCTTTTTCTTGTATAAATCCTTGATGTATATGTCCATATATTAAGCAATCAAAATCTTCAAAAGGCCATTTTTCTATATTATACTTATGACCATGCGTAAAATAATATTTTTTGCCATTTATTTGCATTAATATATGGTCTTCAAACTTAAAATCAGAAATGGTCTCATCTACTTCTGCATCACAATTACCTCTAACTACTAAAAGCTTATCTTTCATTGAATTTAATATATTTGCAACTTTCATAGGATTATATTCTTGTGAAAGTTCATTTCTTGGTCCATGATAATATAAATCTCCTAATAGTACTATTTTATCTGGTTTTTCTTTTTTGCATATTTCTTCTAATTTTTCCGCATAGTACCCTGAACCATGTATATCTGATACAACTAATACTTTCATATTTATGCTCTCCTTAATTGTTATTTATATTATACATTCTTATTTCTTATATATTCTCCATTAAATTCATCTCTTAATATATCCATTCTTATACTATCATAGTATTTTCCATTAATATATCTACATTCTCTTGTCCTTCCACATTCCTTAAATCCACATTTTTGATAACATTTTTGTGCTCTTTGATTAAAACTTAATACATCTAATTTAATACTATGTAAATTTAAATAATTAAATCCATAATCTAATATTAATTTTATTGCCTCTGTTCCATAACCTTGATTTCTATAATCTCCATCTCCAATAAATATTCCTAGTATTGCATCTCGATTAATTAAATTAATATGCTCTAATGATATTGTGCCTATTAATTTATCAGAATCTAAAGTTACAATACAAAATGAAGCCATATCTTTTCTACTTCTATTTTCTAAATAATCTTGCTCATTTAATGTTGTCGTTATATAACCACTTCTACCAATATAGTCTGTTGTCTGAAAATCATTTAGCCACTCAGTAAATTGTTCTACATCTTCTGCACAAGTTGGTGATAAATAAAGTCTATCTCCTACTATTTTTTTAAAATATTTCATTTATTATCCCTCCTACTTTAATTTATTATTATTTTAACATTATACTTTTTTATTTTCCATAAAAATTTAAAATTTTATATCATTTTAATTTCATTACTATGACTAAATCTAATTTGCATAATTGGAGGAAATTTTCATCTTTATGCATACATAAAAAAACGCGACATATGAAATGCCAATAATTATTTGGCATTTCATACGTTGCTTACTATGGATCACCCTTCCTCAAGTAGCCATTTTCTAAACCGGCTGTTTTGCTCATATGTCATATCTTCTTGCTGGATTCCTACGTTCTTCCAAAAGCCCTTAACGAATTTGCCTTCCAGGTTCCATCCACCAGGAATCCAAATTTTCATTTTTCCACCAGGTTCAACCGCAGTGTAAGTAGGATACTTCTTACATAGCCGGTAGCCTACAGGTGGCTTTGGAACTACATAATCCTTACTTTTCGCCATCGTGTGATTCCTCCTCTTGGTCATACAACTTTAAGGTTTCTTATTTACTGTGTTAATAACAGTTATGCTAATTATAATACTTTCCTTAGCTTTTTTCAATATGTTGATCTTGCTTGTCTTATATATATTTACTTTTACAATTCTGTTACTTTTTCCCAAAAATAAAATACATGGAATTGCTCCATGTATTAATATGAATTCATATTTTATATATTAATTCAATTATTTTTTATTAACTAAATCTTTTAATGCTTTTCCAGCTTTGAATACTGGTGCTTTTGATGCAGGTATTTTGATTTCTTCTTTAGTTTGTGGATTTCTTCCCTTTCTAGCTGCTCTTTTTCTAACTTCGAAAGATCCGAATCCTACTAATTGAACTTTGTCTCCTTTAACTAATGCTTCTGTTACAGCGTCAACAAATGCATTTAATGTTGCTTCTGCATCTTTCTTTGTGCTTCCTGTTTTAGCAGCCATTGCTGCGATTAAATCAGATTTGTTCATTAAAATTACCTCCTAATTAAGATTGAATTATGTAGATGAAACTAAAAATAAGCATCTACTAATAACATTATTCGCCAATCTTTGCTAAAATCCTTCTTTTTTTTAAGTTTTTTTGTTAAAACCTTTACAGCTGTAAGGTGTTTTAGAGTTCAAGGCAGCAAAACCAGTCATAAAGCCACTTTCAAAAAATAGTTTTTTTACGTATTTTTAAAAATTTTATTAAATATAAGATTTCATTTAGAAAATTTTATTCTTTTTAAAAAAGGAATCATTTTTAATTCTTCTTTATTAAAGATTTTTAATATCAATATAAATATTATATAAACAAAGACTGCTATAATAATTGTAAGTATTATTGCCAATTTTTCCACAAATATGCATAAAAGCCATTTATATGCACATAAAGATATTATTCCCATAAAAGTTACTGCAATTATTGGTTTTATAATAAATTTTGATAAACTAAATTCAAATTTTATATGTTTTCGTAAAATATATGTATTTATTAACATTGAAACTATATGACAGATTAAAGTACCAAATGATGCACCCGCAACTCCTCCTAATATAAATGTGTCTGGATTTATTTTTACAAATGTCAAATTTATTATTAGTTTTAATATAACACCGACTAATAGAGAAAAAATTGGTACATATGTTTTTCCTATTCCATGTAAAGCTCCTGTTATCGTTTGCCCAATTGTAACAAATATTATTGACATTGCACTAATCTTAAATATAAATGCTCCAGAACTTGCATTTGGAAATAACAATTTTAAAATAGGTTCTGCATAAATAAACATTCCAATGCTACATGGTAATCCTATTAATATTGTTATAAGTAGTGAAAGTGAAATTCTTTTTTTGGCATTTTCTATATTTTTACTTGCTTTTGCTGCTGAAATTGCAGGAACTAGAGCTGTTGCAAAAGCTATATTAAATGAAAAAGGAAAAGTTACTAATGTTTCAACTTTACCACTTAGTATTCCATACTGAACTTGAGCTTGCTCCTCTGTTAAAAAATTTTTTAAATCTCTAACTACTGTAATAGAGTCTATATTTCTATTTAATCCCCCAAGGATTGCACTTATTGTCATTGGCATAGCAATAATAATTATATTTTTAAGAATTTGTCTATTAGTTATTCCTCTTACTTTTACTTTATTATAATTATTATCTTTTCTTTCCTTTATATATAATGAAGATAAATACACAAAACTAATAAATGTAGCAATTGTAGTAGCTAAATTAGATACTGCAGACATAAGACCTGTTGTATCTTTTGAATTACCAAATAAATAACATATAATCTCAACTAATAATATGCTAAGACTCATTTTAGCAAGTTGTTCTACAGTTTGTGATTTTGCCATCGGTCTCATATTTTGATATCCATTAAAATAACCTCTATATACAGAAATTAATGAAACAAAGAATATTGAAGGTGCAAGGCACATTAATGTTAATTCTGCTTCTGGAATTTCTAAGATATAATTTGCTAAATAATGAGCATTAAAAAATAAAAATGTTGAGCCAGCAAAACCTATTAATGAAAATGTTGCAAATGCAACTTTAAAAATTTTACTTGCTCCTCTTTCATCTCCTATTGACAATCTTTCTGAAATTAATTTTGAGATTGCATTTGGAACACCTGCAGAAGATATTGTAAGTAATAATGCATATATTTGAAATCCACTACTTGAAATTGCATTCCCTACATCTCCATAGCCTTCTTTATTTGTTAAATATAGTTTATATGCAAGTCCTAATATTTTTATTAGAACTTGTGAAAACATTAGTGTAATAATGCCTTGCATAAAGCTTTGCTTTCTATCTTTTTTCATTAATTCCTCCTAATCTTTTTATAAAAATATATTCTTATTAAGTATGTTTATGATTTTAATCATTTGTTTCAAATATTTTTAATGTTAATTTTAATTGAATTTTTTTAAAAAAATCGTTCAAAACTCTTGTATTTTTCCCGATTTTATAAGATAATATATAGTGTAAATAAATTGAAAGTGGTGAAATTTTACGTGAAAATAATCGATAAATTTTTAAAGTACTTAAAAACAGATAGAAATACATTTTTAACATATATATTAACATTATTAACCGCTTATATTGTAGTAGACAGAGTTATGGAAATGCTACTTATGATATTTACAGGAATGTCTGTATCATATTGGGGGCCATTTATTTATACATTAGCTCTTGCTTGCCCAGTTTTCGCATTTCTTTTTTCTGGTTCCTCAAAATTTGCAGATAGTGATGATACTAAATTAAAACTATTTGATGTTTATATAGTTAGTTTGTATATAATAATAGTATCTATGTTTACACAGTGGATTAATCAATTAGGTTGGCTTTTATTATTATCAGTACCAAACTTTCCATATATAGCAAGTAACTTTTTCAGTTTAATTCAGCCAGCATTTTCATCTGTTGCTTTATACTTACCTTTAACAACATTTTATCCTGTTATAAAATGGTTACATGGTACTATACATGATACTCAAAAAATTACAGAATCAATTGCTGAATATGGTGGAATAAATTTAGCCGATAAATCAGGTTCTTGGGGACCTTATACTTGTGAAATGAGTATTGGTACAGATAAAAATAGTGGAAAAAGTGTAAAAATTGCTGAAGAAAAGAGGTTTTATCCAACTTTAGTTTGCCGGAGTTTCTGGTGCAGGAAAAACTTCTCTTATATTTGAACCAATGATTGCAAAAGATTTGGATAAGAAATATTTCTTTAAAGAAATATCTAAAGAGATGGGATTTACAGCATTAAAAACTGGAATAGCAAGTTTAGATTCACCTTATTCTAATGATTATATTAATGAAAATTTCAGTTTAAATATGCTAATTCCAAAAGAAAATAAAATAAAATTATATGATGCATATATGAAAAAAATGATTTTAGCTGGAACTGGAGAAAAATACATTTATAGAAATTTAGGATTAACTTATTTGTCTCCAGATATTGAATCAATTAATAAAATGGAGAAAGTTGCAAATGCTTATAAATTAAAAGTAAATATAATTGATCCTAATGACTCTAATTCAATTGGTTTAAATCCATTTGTATATGATGATCCAATTCAGACAGCAATTGCTATTTCAACAGTTTTAAAAGGATTATATACTTCTTCTTCTCCTGATATGACACTTGCATATAGAGAAAATGCTGCAAACCAAGCTATTGAAAATATAGTAATTTTACTAAAAGAAATGTATCCTATATTACATGATAGTGATTTACCAAATTTAGAGGATCTTCTAAATTGTTTAACAGATTTTTCTTTAATAGAAAATATGTGTGAAGAATTAAAAAAAGATGAAGAGTTATCAGAAAAATATTCTGCACTTATTAGCTATATAGAAAGAAACTTCTATCATAATGCACCAAACAAAACAGATATGGAAAGTTTCGTTTCGATGGCAACGTCTCAATTAGATTCGTTATTGAGATATCCAGGTGTTAAAAACATTCTATGTAATAGAACAAATAATATAAATTATGATGATGCATTAAAAAATGGTGAAATCACATTTGTTTGTACAAGACGTGGTGATTTAGGTCCAGCAATACATACAGCTTTTGGATTATTCTTTATATTATTAATGCAATTTTCAGTACTAAGAAGACCTGGTACAGAGAAAAATAGGATTCCACATTTCTTGTATATTGATGAGTTTGCAGATTTTGTATGTGACGCAACAGATCCTTTATTTACTCTATATAGAAAATATAAAGTATCAACAATTATATCAACTCAAAATTTAGCACAATTAGATGGAAAAGATAAAAAACATAGACAAATAATTACTTCAAATTGTTCTAATAAAGTTGTATTTGGTAATAACTCACCAGAAGATAATGAATGGTGGTCTAAAGAAATTGGCGATAAGAGAGAATGGCAATTTAAATATGCTTATGCAACAGATAAAGGAGAATATGATCCTAAACTTACTGATATCAAATTTGGCAATAAAACAAAATACGAACCAGGAAAAATTCAATCACTTAAATTTAAACAATGTTTCTATAAATTTAGAAATATGTCTGGAAAGAGTGATACTGGTGTTGCAAATTTAAGTTTCTTATCAGCAAGTTATACTCAACCAAAAACTGTTAAGGAATATCCTTTTGATAGATTTAGTTCTTCTACTTCTGTTAATACAAATGATGAGGATAATCCAAAAAGGAAAAGAAACCCTTTACAAAATTATCATTTTAAAGATGATGTCCAAGACGAAATCGATCCAATTAAAACAGATGATACAGATTCAAAATTTTTATTTAATAATCAAGATGCAATAGTATTTAATTTTAAGAAAAATAAAGATGAAGATAATAACTAATATTTATAAATACAGATGGCATATTCCAAATGGAATATGCCATCTGCATTGGATTTTCATTTAATTGTAGATAATCCATTTTTCATAGCTGAACAATTTAGTTAATTAAGGATGCTTACTTTCATTCATTGGTCAGTCGTCGTCAATCTTTTCTCCGTCTCCAGTGTACTGTTGCCCAGTGCTGTCGTCGGTGATGATGTCCAGTTCGTCATCATATGAAAATCTATCGTTGTCAAAATCATAGCGAGTAGGATTAGACATAAATTTTGTCTCCTTTCTTTTGTATGTTCAGCTATTATCAAATATAGAATAAATCTACATAATATAATATATCATCTTACTTATCTTTTGTCAATAATTCTTATATAAGTAAGAACTATTATATCTTACGATAAATAGTTCTTTATCTTTATCCTAGTATTTTTATTGTTGGATTTTCCATTTTATATTTATTGTTTTGTGTATCTAACTTAAAGTCTATTAAACTCTGTTCTAGATTTTGTGAATTTTGTCTTAAATCTGTTGTATAATATAAATTTATTTTAGGTGGAACTAGGTTATTAATAACAATCACTTTAAATGCTTCTGCAATATGCTTTTCATCTTCACATTGTATAATTAATTGTGGAATTGTTTTAAATCCTGAATCCATTGGTGCAAAGTTTGTATAAAAGTCATGGTATAATTTCATTCTATCTTTTAGTTTATTTTCCCAGTCATCTTCCCTTCTAACAACTTCAAAAATAAAATCTAATTTACGACCTTGAATAGATAATGTTATTTTTGGTCCAGTTGTTTTGAAAGTCTTTCCTAATACTTTGGCACGCATTGTAGCTCTTACTTCATAGCTATCAAATGCATGTACTTTATCTTTATATGCAATTAATGTTTGATTACTTGCTAATCTTTTCTTTATCATAGGAACTGTTTTTGTATTATCAGTTGGTTGCCAATTACACTCAACTCCTCTAGAATTTAACAAATACTTTCCCATTTTCTCTAAACAGTATATTCTGTATATTCCTTTTCCATCTTCAGAATTAAAGTAATATCTTGTAAGTATTTTTGTTTTTACAAGTTGTTCTAATTTATTGTTTAATTTATCTTGAGATTTTATATCAAAATTTTCTTTACTTAGTAACTGAAATAACTGCCTAGATGTTATAAATTCAAATTCATTTACAAGTTCCATTATTCTAAAATGTAATTCATTTATATGTCCAACATTAATTTTTTGTATTATCTGATTCATAGAAACATATCCGTCTTTGCCATCAAATACTTTTATTTCTCCTTCTCTTATAGCAAATGGAGATGTTTTAGTTTTTATTTCTGAATCTTCAATCATTTTATTTCATCCTTTCTACATTAATACAATTTATTGCTATAATAATTTTATTTTATAATTAACTTAATTTTCTTCTTATCCTGTACTATTTTTTTTATATAAACATTAACTTTTTGTCCATATTCCATACCTTCTTTATACTCTGCCATTCCAACTAAATTAGGTTTAAGTTCAATAAATATACCTTTTTTATTTTTTTCTGTTTCTCTCACAATTCCTGGCACAATTGTCTTTTCCTTAAACTCTTTTATATTATCTTCCCATGTTCCTAAAAGTTCTTTATAGGAAAAATAAATCTTATTATTTTTTACATCTACATCTTTAATTACAACATTAATTTTTTGACCTATTTTTAATCTCTCAAATGGCGTTTTTATTCTGGCTACAGATATATCTTCTATGTAAAGTAAGCCTTCTAGTCCATTATCTGTGTGTATAAATGCTCCATAAGGTTGAATATTTTTTACAATGCCACTTACAATACTTCCTTTGGCACTTTCATCTATTGGTATAGTTTTAGATATTTTATCATATGTAATCTTTGATTTCATTTTTCATTCCTCTTCTTTTGTATATACATATTTTTCCACACTTTTAAGCATTTGTCAAGCCTAATTGTTTTAACTCTTGCTTATTTAAATATCTCCATGACCCAATTTGCATATTTTTTACATCTATATTTCCTATCTTTCTTCTATGCAAAGCTAAAACCTTTCGTCCAATCGCTTCACACATTTTTCTAACTTCTCTATTTTTTCCTTCATGAATAGTAATTTGTAATCTTGATATCTGTTTTTCTTCATTTGTTTTTAAAATTTTCACTTTTGCTTTTCCTGATATATAATCATCAATCTCTACTCCGTTTTTAAGTTTTTCAACATCCTCATTTGAAACAATGCCTTTAACTGTAACAGTATAAGTTTTTTCTATTTCATTTTTTGGATGAGTTACTTTATTTATAAATTCAGCATCATTTGTTAGTATTAAGGCTCCTGATGTATACATATCAAGCCTTCCAACAGGTAATATTCTTTCTTTAACTTTTACTAAATCTAATACTGTTGGTCTATTAAATTGGTCTTTTACAGTTGTTACATATCCTATTGGCTTATTTAACAATATATATACGTAATTTTCTATCTTTTTTATTGGTTTTCCATCAAATTCTACTATATCTTTTTCTGGATCTATTTTTGTACCAAGTTTTGTAACTATTTCTCCATTCACTTTAACTCTTCCATTAACAATATATTCTTCACACTTTCTTCTAGCTGATATTCCATTGTTTGATAAGTATTTTTGCAATCTTTCTTCCATATTATCACCTTTTACTCTTATTTTATTTCTCTATTTCTAAGCTTTTCCAATACCTCTATAAAATATTGTGGAAGAGGAGCTTCTAATTTTAATCTTTTGCCTGTAATAGGATGGTCAAATTCTAAATATTTTGAATGTAACATTTGGCCTTCCACTCCAAATTCATTTTTTCCATTTGAATATTGCATATCTCCTACCACAGGATGGCCTATATAAGCCATATGTACTCTAATTTGATGGGTTCGTCCTGTATCTATTTTTATTTCTAAAAGTGTATATTTATCATATCTTTTTAGAACTTTAAAATGGGTTATTGCTTCTTTTCCTTGTGGATCTACCGCCATCTTTTTTCTATCCTTAGTACTTCTTGCAATAGGCATATCTATTGTAGCACTATCTTCTGCAATTACTCCTTTTACTAAAGCAATATACTTTTTTATAACCTTCCTATCTTGTATTTGTTTACTCATATTTATATGTGCTTGGTCATTTTTTGCAACAATTAATAAACCAGAAGTATCTTTATCCAATCTATGTACTATTCCTGGTCTTATTTCTCCTCCAATTCCAGATAATGAATCTTTGCAAATTGCAAGTATTGCATTTACCAATGTTCCATCTGGATTTCCATTTGCGGGATGAACTACCATTCCTTTTGGTTTATTTACTACGATTATATCATTATCTTCATATATTATATCTATTGGAATATTTTGTGGTTTTAAGTCTGTTTCTTCTGGTTTTGGAATTTCTATTGTTATAACATCTCCTTCTTCTGGTTTATAAGAAGGTTTTTGCTTTTTTCCATTTACTAATATTTTCTCGTCTTCTAGCATTTTTTGTATTAAAGTCCTAGATAGATTTACCTTTTTTTCTACTAAGTAACTATCAATTCTTTTATTTTGAGAATTTTCTTCTACAATTAGTTTTTCCAATTTTCTCCCCTCTTCTAATCTACATCTCTTTCATATATAACAAAATGATTATCTGCATATAATTGTTCATAGTTACTATCTCTAGATATTAACATATTTAATTTTGAATTTTTTGATAATATTACATGTGTTATATCATATTCATTAAATGTATTTTCATAGTATCTTGCAATGTTTGAAGTATTTATATAATCAGAAAAAATATCTCTTCCTTCATATTTTCCATCTTCTCCCTTTACTCCATTAAATTCTGGAGCATATAAATCTGCTCTGGAATCTATAAATACAGGTATTCCTTCATATATTAAATAACTTCCATAATTATATTCATTAAATAACCTTATATTGCTTAAATCTAAATTGTTTTTTATAAATTGTGAAGCTTCAACTGGATATGTAGAAGTATTTACAAAACTATCATCAATTTTTGGTTTAATCTCTATAACAGAGATTAATATTACAATTAATATTATGGCTGTAATTCCTAAATTTGATACTGATATTTGCTCTGCTTCCTTTAAACCATTTATATCATATTTAGTGATTAAATCAACTATTAATTTTGCAACAATTGCACTAACAAAAATTACAAACATTGATTCTTGTCTTCTAGTCATAAACATTAATAGTGTTAGTCCTGAAAGCATAAACAAATCTTTTAATCTTATTTTTACATCTGTAAATGCAAGCATTGCAATAAGTACTGCAAGTACAACTAGCATTTCTTTATTTTCTATAAGTGTTAAAGGTAAATGCTCACTTATACTTTTAGTTGTATTTCCTATCATTGTTTTATATAAATATGTATAAGGTGTATCACCTAATGGTGTTAAAAGTCCTGTAAAAGCGCATATAATCATAATTATTATTAGCCATTTTGCTGCATTATTTTTATAAAATCTAATTTTATAAGGTGCTTGTCTATTTTTATCTCTATTGGCTAATATTTTTGTTTGTGTTGTTTTTAATTCTTCTAATTTTTCTACATTAGTACTTATTTTGTTAACATATTTAGAATTTTTCTTTGATAGATTTTCTAATATTTTAATTTTACATTCATAATATTTTTTTCTTATTTTAAATATTAGCTGTGCATCTATTATTACAAATACTATGTATTCTACAATATATGGCAAGAATAAAACAAAGAAAAATGGCCAAACTGCACAATGTAAGTTTGCAATCGCTATTGATATTAATATTATACCTATAGCATACCTTTTTTTCTTGTTTTCTAAGAATTTTTCTATAAACAATACTGTTAATTCTAATAAAATAAATGTTACAAGTTGTGCCCTTGCTGTTATATAAGGCTGTAATAAATACATTGCTCCAATTGTAATAATAAAAGAGATTAGCTTATTACCAGATATTTTACAGTTTGTAATATATATTAATACTCCTAATATACAAGAAAATACTATTGTAGATATGAAAATTCCCAAGAACCCACCAATATTATATATTAAATATATCATTACATCATAAGCCCAATGAGGATATGTATAAGGCAAATTTTCATGCCAAGAAAATGGGTCTTGCATATCAATTGTTCCTGTGTTTACAATGTGTTCTCCTATTTTTATAGTATAGAATGTATCATTTTGAAATGATACAGGACAAATTGCCGCACTAAATATTAATATTGCAGTAATAGCTAATATTTGCATTTTTATATTTTTTATTTTTGGTGTATCTTCATTTTTTGTTTTTTTCTTTTCATCTATTTTTTGAGCTTTTTTCTCTTTATTTTTTTCTTTGTTTTTGTCTCTTAAACTCTTGATTTTAAACACTTTTATTCTCCTTAGAAAAATATGTAAATTCTAGTTGCAATTATACCAGTTTTTTAAACAAAGAACAATATCTTATAAGATATTTGTTAAAACTGTTTAATGAATTTTTAAGATTCACAGTCAATTTAGAATTTGTTTAAGAAAAGAGAAAGCTATTAAAAGCTTTCTCTTTTGAATTTAATGTTTTAATTGTTTTGCTACTTCTTCTGCGAAGTTTTCTTCTTTCTTTTCTATTCCTTCTCCTCTTTCAAATCTTGCAAATCTTACTACTTTAGCACCTTTTTCTTTTAATAGTTGACTAACTTTAATATCAGGATCTTTTACAAATTCTTGATCTAGTAAACAAATTTCTGAATAGAATTTTCCGATTCTTCCTTGTACCATTTTTTCAGCAATTGCTTCTGGTTTTCCCTCATTTACTGCTTGTGCTTTTAATATTTCCATTTCTTTATCTATTCTTTCTTGTGGTACATCCTCTCTAGATAAATATTCTGGTCTTGCAGCAGCTATTTGCATACATATATCTTTTGCAAGTGTATTATCTGCGTTTTCTATTTCTAGAAGAACTCCGATTCTTCCATCTCCATGAATATAAGTAGAAATCATTCCATTAGATGTTTCAAATCTAACAAATCTTCTTATAGTTAAATTTTCACCTATTATAGCAATTTTGTCTGTTAAAACGTCTTTAACTGTCTTTGTTTCATCACTAATTGAATTTTGAGAAAGTAGTTCTTCTACATCTTTTGGATTATTTATAGCTATTTGTTTAACTACGTCACTTACAAATTTTTTAAAGTCTGCATTTTGTGCTACAAAGTCTGTTTCTGAGTTTACTTCTACAACAGCTCCTACTTTTCCATCCTCTGAAATGTAACTATCTACTAATCCTTCTGCAGCTATTCTAGATGATTTTTTTGCAGCCTTTGTTATTCCTCTTTCACGTAATAATTCTGAAGCTTTTTCCATATCTCCATTAGTTTCTGTTAATACCTTTTTGCAGTCCATCATTCCTGCACCTGTCTTTTCTCTAAGTTCTTTTACTTGGCTAGCTGTTATCATTTTATTTCCTCCTTTATTTTTTCTTTGTATTTATTAAATACAATTATTATCTAAATGTTTAAGTCCTTATATTTTGATATATTAGATTTAAAGCCTTAAACTCAAAAGAGGATAGGGCAGCTGCCCTACCCTCTTTGGTAATTTATATTTTTATTTATTATTCTGCTTCATTTTCATCTGCATTTTCTACAACTTCTTCAATGCTTTCTGGCTCTTCTGTTGTAGTTTCTTGCATTTCTTCTTCTACTTCTCCTAAAGATTCACCTTGTCTTCCCTCGATTACTGCATTTGCCATAACATCAGCTATTAATTTAACAGCTCTTATAGCATCATCATTTCCTGGGATAACATAGTCAACATCTTCTGGATTGCAGTTTGTATCTATTAATCCAATTGTTGGTATGTTTAATTTTCTAGCTTCTAATACTGCATTTCTTTCTTTCTTTGGATCTACTAAGAATATAACTCCTGGAAGTTCTTCCATATCTTTAATTCCTCCAAGGTTTTTCTCTAATTTGTCCATTTCTTTCTTTAAAAGAATAACTTCTTTTTTAGGTAGTACATCAAATGTACCATCTTCTTGCATTTTTTCTAATTGTTTTAATCTGTCTACTCTTTTCTTAATTGTCTCAAAGTTTGTTAGCATTCCACCTAACCATCTTTGATTTACGTAGTACATTCCACATTTTTCAGCTGCTTCTTTCATGCAGTCTTGAGCTTGTTTTTTAGTTCCTACAAATAGAACTGTTTTTCCTTCTTCAGCTTGCTCTTTTAAAAATGCATATGCCTCGTCTAATTTTTTTGATGTCTTTTGTAAATCGATAATGTGGATTCCATTTCTAGCTTGGAATATATATTCAGCCATTCTAGGATCCCATCTTCTTGTTTGATGTCCAAAGTGAACACCTGCTTCTAGTAATTGTTTCATTGCAACTACTGCCATAATTTTATTCCTCCTTTTAGTTTTTACCTCCACAGAATTTTCTCTTAATTAATGTTGCTATTATGCTACATTTAAAGGAACTTTTATATTTTATAAAAGCACTCCCTTTAAACTAATTCTGTGTGCGTATTTTTTAACAAGCAATATTATATCAGAAAAAATAGCACATTGCAAGTGTTTTTTAGTATTTTTATTTAGATTGACATAATATATATATAAGATGATATAATATCAACGTATAGTATCTTCTTACATTGTGAAAGAAGTTTTAGAAAAGCTTTCTGCTATTCGAAAATTCATTGAGGGATATGAAGCTCTTATGTGATAATTAGCGCTTCATTCCAACCTCCCTAAGTCAAGGTTTTGATTCACAAAAGCAAGAAGGAAGTGAAAAATTTTTCACTTCCTTCTTGCTTTTTAGGATTTCCAAAATTGGTTAATAACTGCATAATATTATCAACTTCATACCTATTAAAAATAGCAATTATATTTAGAAAATTTATATATTTTTTCAAATTTTATCTATTTCTTACTGTCGCTTCGCGGTCTAAACTGCGCGAAACCTCAAAATTTTTAAAAAATATAAATTTTCTTATTAAAGTTCAAACTGGCTGTAAATTGTAACTGGTTAATACCTAAGTTTTATTTTTTTTACATTTTCTATTTATATTTTTATTTGTTTATGGTAAAATAATATCGAAAAAAGACTAAATATAATTTTACAGGAGGCTACTAATGAATTTAAATAAGTGTGAACGTTGTGGATGTTTTTTTACATCAAAAAATCAAGTATGTCCTAATTGTCAAGAAAAGGATGAAAATGATATTAAACAATTGAAAAAATTTTTAAATGATTCTGATGTAGATGTTTCAGTTGAAAGTTTATCAGCTCAAACTGGAGTATCTATAAAAAATGTTAATAGATTTTTGAAAGATAAAAATTTATATAATACTTTTACAAGTCTTGGATTAAATTCTGAAAATAATAATAATATAAGTATATCTTTGTAAAATATTAGACATTTGAAATTATAATAATAAAGTATGCTTTATTAAGAAATATAATTTTTCATTATTTTTAAAACAGCAAGAGTTCCTATGTGTTAAATCACAAAGAAACTCTTATTTTTATTCAACAATTTCTAAAATATCATTTAACTTATCCACTTTTTCTTCACTTATTTTATATGTTTCTAATAATAGTTCTTTTGCTTTTTCTCCCTTTTTCTCATCATTTGCATATATATAAGCTAGAGTGTCCCCACTTGATATTTTATCTCCAACTTTTTTTATAAGCTCTATTCCTACACTATAGTCTATGCTATCCTCTTTTCTTATTCTTCCTGCACCTAAGTAAGATGCAATTTTTCCTACTTCTTCTGCATTTAAGCTTTTGATAAATCCATCTTTATTTGCTATAACAGGAATTTTATATTTTGCTTTTTCAAATTTATCAGTATTTTCTATGTAGGAAATGTCTCCACCTTGGTTTGAAACTAGCTCTAAGAATTTTTTATATGCTTGTCCGTTTTGTATAGTTTTCTCAATTTGTTTCTTATTTTCTTCTATGTTATTTCCTTTTCCATCTAGTTTTAATATGTAAGCTCCTAGTTCTAGAACAACATTTTTTACATCTTCATTCATATTTCCTTTTAAAGCATCTACTGCTTCTATAACTTCTAAAGTATTTCCAACCATTTTTCCTAAAGGTTGGTCC
>CALXJR010000009.1 GCA_944388675.1 uncultured Clostridia bacterium | reverse complement strand
GTTGCATAACCATTTTGACTTCCTTCATTATATACTCTTATTGTATATGTAATTACATCTCCAATTGAAACTTTTACAGGCTTTTTTGTATGATTATATATAGCTGTTGTGCTAGTGCCGTCTTTTAATTTACTTACATCAACTTCAGGAGCTCTTGATGGTACATCTACTCCATTTACTTGAGTTATAAACTTTCTTAAAGATAAATCAAAAGGTCTTTGTATTGCAATTGATGCTTCATCAGCAAATGTATATGGAGTATCTTCTACTATTACAACTGGTTGTTCGTTATTTGGTGAGTTTTCAGCAGACCAAAACGTTAATGTTCTAGATTTATAATAAGACTTAATAATTGATTTTATACCTGTTATTTCTGAATTTACTGGCATTATTAAGTAAAAATCTGTTCCTATTAATTCTTTTAACTTTTTATAATCATTACCAAACTCTTCAAAACTTCCATCTTCATTTTTTATTGCTAATATTGGCTCTATTGTATTATTATTCATATCTGTAAAAGATGCATCTAATTCAAAATCAATATTTAGACTTTGATTAATTTTATATGGTCCTGCTATATAATTATCTCCGTTTTTTTGCATTGATGCATTATCTTTTATAAATTCTATTGGTGTAGTTGTTACATTTGAACTTGTATAAGATCCATCTGCATTTGTTATATAATACTTATATAAACTTAATGCTGCATCTTGCTCTTTTTGACCTTCCTCTCCTAGTAAATCAAACAATGTTTTATAATCCCCATCAACATTTACTAAAGTATTTCTATATAACTGTATATCTTCATATTGATATTCTGTACCTTGATTTGTAAAATACCAAATAGCAAGTTGTTGAACTACATCTATATCGTCATTTGTTAAAAGGCCATATTCTTCATTTGGTATAATATTTTTTAAGAACTCATCTCTTTCTTCCTTGTTGTCTGTTGTTGGTATTATATAAAAATGGTCCAATAGCCATAACAATTTATTATAATTTTCACCAGTTGGTAATGCAGTGTTATATGGATTTTCAATTGCTGATAAATCCCTTAAATTAAATCTTTGGTTATAAGTACTTATTGTTTGTTTTCCACCACTAGACATATCAGTAGAACCAAAGCCAGGTCCAGCTTTTATACAATAAATATTTTTGCTTAAGTCAGCTGTTGTATCATCTTTACTATCATATTGTGCAATCTTCCATACTTGTTTTCCAGCTTGTCTATATCCATAACCTGAACTGCGTAAAGAAACAATACCTAAATAAATTGGTGAAGTACTTTCAGCATTTACAAAATTAAATATTTCTAGCATTATTATTGCCAATATTGTTATAAAAATAGTTAGCACTAAATGCTTTAATTTACCCATTTTTTCCATCCTTTATTCATTAAATTCATACATTTTTATTATATTATATTTTTAATTTTAAATCAATGAAATTGTGAATTTTTTGTATCTTTTTGTATTATTGTTGATTTTTATTTTCTAATAATATAAAATATTTAAAAGTTAATTAAACAAAAGTTGGTGAAAATATGAATACAAAAAATAAAGAAGTAAAAATAGATAATAAAAGTAAACATTTGAAATGGTTTGCAGGAGTGTTTTTTTTCCTTGTACTTCTATTAATAATTAGGCTTTTTTGGCTACAAGTTGTTGATGCAAGTTCTCTTCAGGAAAAAGCTTATAAACAAATTACAGCAAATAGAGTTATTAGTCCCAAAAGAGGTACTATATACGATTCAACAGGTAAAGCTTTAGCTGTAAGTTCAGATGTTGATACAATAAGCGTTAATCCTTCTTTAATTGTTTCAAAAGAAGGTCAAGAAGCAACAAATGCTTTAAAGGAAAAAGTTGCTCATGCTTTAGCAGATATTTTTGAATTAAATTATGATGATGTTTTAGTTAAAGTTACTAGTACAAATTCTGTTGAAACAATTGCAAGAAAAGTAGATTCTGATAAGGTTGCAGAGCTTGAAAAATGGATGGATGATAATGATTATCATACTGGTATAAATATTGATGCTGACACAAAAAGGTCATATCCTTATAATAATCTAGCTTCAAATTTAATTGGTTTTTGTGGTAGTGATAATAATGGATTAGCTGGTATAGAATATTATTGGGATTCTACATTAACTGGAACTCCAGGAAAAGTTACAACAGCAATTGATGCAACTCAATCTGCAATTCCAGATAGTAATGAACAATATATTGCACCAGAAAATGGAAGTAATATAACACTTTCTATTGATGCTAATATTCAATCTATTGTTGAAAAATATTTAAAACAAGCAGTTGATGAAAATAATTGTAAAAATGGTGGCTCTATGATTTTAATGGATCCATCTACTGGAGATATTCTAGCTATGGCAACATATCCAGATTATAATTTAAATACTCCTTTTGAGCCAAACGAAGCTCTTCTTGCAACGTGGGATACACTTTCTTCTGAGGAAAAAAATAATAGTCTTTATAAAATGTACAGTAATAAAGTTGTAAATGAAACTTTTGAACCTGGCTCTGTGTTTAAACCTATTATTGCATCTATAGCTTTAGAAGAAAATATTGTAGAGACTGATACTCCTGGAGATTTTTATTGTAATGGTTATGAAATGGTTTCTGGGGTTAGAATAAATTGTGCAAATGGAACTGTTCACGGTAGTGAATCTTTAAGAAATGCTTTAGAAAATTCTTGTAACCCTGCATTAATTCAACTAGGTCAAAAAATTGGAGCAGATACATTATATAAATATTTTAGAGCTTTTGGATTATTTGAAAAAACAGGAATTGAGACATCTGGTGAAGCTTCAAGTCGATTTCATGATTTAGCTAATGTTGGTCCAACAGAACTTGCAACAATGTCTTTTGGTCAAAGATTTACTATTACACCTTTGCAAATGATTACAGCAGCTTGTGTAATTGCAAACGATGGTGTGTTAGTAAAACCTAGAATTGTTACAAAAATTGAAAACCCAGATACTGGTGTAGTAACAAATGTTGAAGTTGAAGAAGTAAGAGAAGTTATATCTTCTGAAACAGCAGCTCAAGTTCGTAGCATGATGCAATCTGTTGTTACAGAAGGAGGTGGACAATCTGGTGCAGTAGCAGGTTATACAATTGCAGGAAAAACTGGTACTTCTGAAGCACCAGTAGGTCATGAAGAAGATGGTTATGTTGCATCCTTCTTAGCCATTGCCCCTTCTGAAAACGCAAAAGTTGTTGCTTTACTTTCTTTATATGGACCTCAAGGTAAACAACATTATGGTGGGCAAATTGCAGCTCCTGTTGTATCTCAAGTTTTAAGTGAAGTTCTTCCATATTTAGGAATACCTTCAAATGATTCATCTCAACCTTCAACAACAACATATAATATAACAATACCTGATTTAAAAAATAAAACTGTTGATGAAGCAAAGCAAATACTTGATGATTTAGGATTAAAATGTATAACATCAGCAAACTCAGATGAAATAATAACCTCTCAAACACCAAAAGCCGGAGTTTCTCTTTCAAAAAATGGAATAGTCTGCGTATATACAGAATCAAATAATTCATCTGTTGCTGTAACTGTGCCAGATTTAAAAGGTAAAAATTTATCACAAGCAACATCTGCACTAAAAGCTAAGAATTTAAACATAAGTTCAACTGGTAGTGGAATTGTAGTTTCACAAAATATAGCTGTTGAAACTTCAGTAGAACAAGGTACAGTTGTAGAAGTTACTCTTCAAGAAGTAACTAGTGAATTACATTAAAATTTTAAGCTGTTTTTGGGGACACCTTCCAAAAACAGCAATTATTTTTAATACCTAATTACAAGATTATTATATTTAAATTAAGCTGTTTTTGGAAGGTGTCCCCAAAAACAGCTTATTGTATTTTTCTTTTCTGTGCATAGAAACATACAAATGCAAGTATCTGGTCTGGCAATATTTTTGCCATTATTCTTGCTATCCATATAAAAAAACTTGGAAATATTAAAGTTCTTCCTTTTAGCATTTTCTTTACTGCATAATTTGCAACTTTTTTACTATCTGCCTCTACTAAATTAAATTTTACATCTGCCACTTTATTAAAATTAGTTGCAACTGGACCTGGACATAATGCACTTATTTTTACATTAGATTTTTTTCTAAATAATTCATGTCTTATACTTTGTGTTAATCTTACTACATAAGCTTTAGTAGAATAATATGTTGCCATTAAAGGCCCTGGCATAAAACCTGCAATTGAAGCTACATTTAATATTCTGCCCATATCTTTTTCTACCATATCTTGTAAAAAGAGTTTTGTTAAAATGTGAAGTGCTACTATATTTGTATCTATCATGCCAAGTTCTTTTTCTAAATTTGTTTGTGTAAAATAACCACATTCTCCAAATCCTGCATCATTTACTAATATATCAATTGTTCCATATTTGTTTTTTACATCTTTATGAAGTTTTTTACATCCATCCCTATCTATTAAGTCCATACTTATAATATCTACTTTTATTTTATAATTTTGTTCTAATTCCTTTTTTAAATTTTGTAATAATTCTTTATTTCTTGCTACAGCTATTATATTATAACCTCTTCTTGCAAGCTCTCTTGCTATATCTCTTCCTATTCCGGAAGATGCGCCTGTAACTAATGCAATCATTTCTTTCCTCCTAATATAAAAATTATACATTTAATATGTATATTTTTCAATGAAATTTTCATTTGTATTTAAAATAAATAAAGAGATTAGTATTAAAACTAACCTCCATTTATTACTACTTTATTTACTGCTAACAGCTACTTTCTTTTCTTTTTTTGCATTTTTTGTTTTTAATTCTTCCTCTGTATAAACACTAACTTGTTTTTTATCTCTTCCAAGTCTTTCAAATTTAACAGTTCCAGTAACTAATGCATATAAAGTATCATCGCTACCAATTCCTACATTTTTTCCTGGATGGAATTTTGTGCCTCTTTGTCTTACTAGTATATTTCCAGCTGGAACAATTTGACCATCTGCTCTTTTTAATCCAAGACGCTTTGATTCACTATCTCTACCATTCTTTACACTACCTTGACCTTTTTTGTGAGCCATCTTATTCACTCCTTTCGTGTATCTATTTTATATACTTAAAAATTACTCTCTTATTAAGCTTTTACTTCTTTTTTAACTTCTTGCTTTGTTTCTTTTTTATCTGTAGCAAGTTTTATAGATGTTATTTCAACCTTTGTATATGGTTGTCTATGTCCTTGAGTTCTTCTGTAGTTTTTCTTAGCTTTATATTTATAAACTACAATTTTCTTTCCTTTACCATTAGCTACTACCTTTCCCTCAACTTTAACACCTTTTACATAAGGAGTTCCTACTTCTATATTTTTGTCGTCAGATACAAGAATAACTTTATCAAAAGTAACCTTTTTTCCTTCTTCTGCATCTAATTTTTCAAAAAATACTGTATCTCCTTCTGCTACTTTGTACTGTTTTCCACAGCTTTCAATTATTGCGTACATCAATTGTACACCTCCCTTATATGTAGTGCTCGCTAAGCATAAAATTCTAGGCATCTACTTTCTAGTAGAATTTAGTTGCCCGACTCAGGCGGCTTACGGTTAAATATTTTATCATATTAAAGGATCTTTGTCAATCATTTTATATTTTTTTCCTTGTCATTTCTAATAAATCTAACTTTGTAAAACCAATAATTTGAGTTTTACTTCTATCTTTTTTTAAATTATTTTCTAATAATTTAATTATTTCATTTCTATCATTTCCATTTTGCATATCAATATAGTCTATAACTATAATTCCACTTATATTTCTTAATCTAATTTGTTTTGCAATTTCAATAGTAGCTTCTTTATTTACCTTCATTATTGTACTATTTTTTTCTCTTTCTTTTTTGCCTGTAAATTTACCAGAATTTACATCTATTGCTGTAAGCGCTTCTGTTTTATCAATAGTAATAAATCCACCACATTTAAGCCATATTTTTCTATCATTTATTTTATCTAATTGTTCTTTTAAGTCATACATTTGCATTAAGTCTTCTTCTTTGTATTCTAGCTCTATGTTATTCTTATTTATTTCTTTTATATATTTTTTTATAGAATCATAAATGTTTTTTGAATTTACAATTACTCTTGATATATCTGTTTCTAATACACTAGTTAGAAATTTAGTAATTATACTGTAATTTTTATATATCAATTGTGGTTTATGTTCTTTTTCTAAATCTTTGTATTTTTCGTCAACAGCATACCATAATTGAATTAATTCTTTTATATCTTTTTCTATTTCTTCTTTTGACCTTCCCATAGATGCTGTTCTTAAAATTAAACCATAATTTTTAATATTATTTTCTTCTAATATTTTTTTTGCTAAGTTTTTTAATCTATTCCTTTCTTCAATATTTTCTATTTTTTGTGATACAGTAATAAAGTTAGCATTTATTAATAATACACAAAGTCTTCCAGTTAAACTTATATGTTTTGATATTCTTGCTCCTTTTTTATCTTCCTCATCTTTTTTTACTTGAACAAGTATTGGCATATTTACTTTCAAATATTTATTTATATCATAATTAGATAAATCTTCTTCTTTATTTCCTGTTTGATTACTTACTTTTGGAATTATATCTTTTATATGTAAAAAGGCATTCTTATTTTCCCCAATGTCTACAAACGCAGATTGCATTCCAGGTAAGATATTTCTTACTATTCCACAATATATATTTCCTTCAGAAGCATTTACAGTATCAGAATCATCATATTGTTCAATTAATTGTCCATTTTCAAATAGTGCTACTATACATTTGTTATTATCTTTATTTATTATAATTTCCTTCATTAATATTCTCCATTTAATTAAATTTATTCATTGTATTATCTATACCTACTTTTATAATTTCTGCAACAGCATTTGCAGCTTTCTCTATGCCTTCTTGCAATTTTAAGTATTCAGTATCGTCAACTTTTGTTATTACATAATTAATTAAATTAACTATTTTTTCTTTTGAGCCAGTACCTACTCTTATTCTTGGAAAATCCTCTGTTTTTAACTCATAAACAACGGATTTCATTCCATTATGTGTTCCAGGTCCACCTTTTTTCCTAATTTTAATGGTACCTGTTAAAATATCAATATCATCATAAATCACAATAATATTTTCATAATTAATTTTATAAAAATCTGCAAAAGGTTTTACACACTCACCACTTAAATTCATAAATGTTTGTGGCTTTAATAATATTACTTTCTCATTCTCTATCGTTCCAGTTCCATAAAGACCATTAAATTTTTGCTTTTTTACATCTATGTCATATTTTTCTGATAATTTATTAATTACATCAAATCCCATATTATGCCTTGTCTTTGAATATTCTGGCTCTGGATTTCCTAATCCTACTATTAAATACATACTAACTCCTAAAATATAAATTTCATGTGCTAGTATAACATATTTTTTGACACTTTGCAAAAAATATTATATAATTTCGTATATCTATACAAATAAAAAAATTAATCATATTACTTTTTTCTACACAAAAAGTAATTAAATTATATTATAATAATATGGAGTTAAATATGAAAATTAATAATAAAAATTTTAAATCTGGCTTTGTATCTATGCTTGGTAGAACAAACGTTGGAAAATCTAGCATTATAAATGCATTAGTACAAGAGAAAGTTGTAGCAGTTGCAAATAAAACTCAAACAACAAGAACTGCTATACGTGCAATTGTAAATAGACCTAATTTACAAATAATTTTTGTAGATACCCCTGGTATTCATAAACCTAAATCTAAACTTGGGGATATAATGGTAGAAACAGCATTTGGAGCTTCATTAGACGTAGATATTATATTATTTGTAGTTGATGCTACATCTGCAGAAATTGGCAAAGGTGATAGAATTATTTTAGATAAGATTATAGAATCTAAGAAAAAATGCATACTTGTAATTAATAAAATAGATCTAGTGTCTAAAGAACATTTAGCTAAAATTATAGAAATGTATTCAAAAGAATATGAGTTTACTTCTGTAGTGCCTGTATCTGTGAAAAAGAATACAAACTTAGATGTACTTTTGGACGAAATAGCAAAAAACTTAAACCCAGGTCCTGCATATTATGATATAGATGAATATACTGACCAAACTTTAAGACAACTTGCAGAAGAAACTATTAGAGAAAAAGCTCTTAAATTATTAAATGATGAGGTTCCTCATGGTATATATGTTGAAGTATCAAAAATGAAGCATAGAAAAACTATAGATAAAGAAAGTATTTATGATATATCTGCAACCATATATTGTTTAAGAAATTCTCATAAAGGAATTATAATAGGAAAAAATGGTCAAATGCTTAAAAAAATTGGAACTTATGCAAGACAAGATTTAGAAAGGATGTTAGATACTAAAGTTAATCTACAATTATGGGTTAAAGTAAAAGAAGATTGGTTAAATGATTCTAGTTTTATTAAAAAATTTAAATTACAATAATTGCTAGTATATTTTATATTAATTTACAAATGATAAAAGTAATAAAAGCAGATTATACTTTTATAATGCTTAAGGAGATGATTTCATATGATAAAAAAATTAGCTTGGAACACTTTTAAGAATACGGGAAATATTAATACTTTTCTTGAACTTATGGAAGTGGAATCATTAGAAAAAAATATGGCATCAAATGAAGCAAATAGTCAAAGTAATAATAAGAAGGATTTATATGGGAATAATAAAGACAAAGGGAATAATACTTTTAGAAAGTAATATGGGTGACTTTGATAAGATGGTATCTGTTCTTACTCCAAACTTAGGTAAAATTGGATGTGCTGCTAAAGGAGCAAGAAGGCCTAAAAGCCCTCTTTTAGCAGGCACTCAATTTTTAAGTTTTAGTGATTTCATTATTTATAATGGTGTAAATTCATATAACATTAATTCTTGTGAACCAATTGAAGTTTTTTATAATATTAGAACAGATTTAGATAAACTAACATATGCATCATTTATAACAAGACTTGTATATGATGTAACAGATGAAAATCAATATACTTATAATATTTTACAACTTTTATTAAATACATTATATATGATTTCAGAAACAGATATAGATAAAGATTTTATTTTATCTGTATTTGAATTAAGACTATTAGTTGTACTTGGTTTTGCACCTAATTTAGGAAAATGCGGTATATGTGGTGATAAAAATAATATTGGGTATTTTAGTTTAGCTCATAATGGATTTTTATGTAATTCTTGTGGTAAAGCTGATAAATCGGCAATAAAAATTTCACAAGATACTTTTAATGCTTTAAAATATATTTGTTCAGCACCAGCAAAAAAAATTTTTTCTTTTAGTGTATCTGAAGAATCAAAAAAAGAGCTAAAAATAATTAGCTCACTTTATCTTAATAAAAATCTTGAAAAAGAATATAAATTTGAGAAATTATATTAAAGAGTACTATTTACAGATTAAAATAAATTTTAGTTTTAAGAAGATTGCTATATTTTTTAAAATATGAAATAATTATCCGTAAATAGTACTCTTTAATTTTACTATTCTATAGTTACATCTGCATTTAATGGACATATTTGAATATATGTATTTCCATCATTTACATTTATTTCGTTTCCATTCAAGTCTTTATACACAGTTTGTGCACTTCTTGCAGTTTTTTCACAAGTAATCTTAATAGCTTTTCCATTAGTAATATAATATCCTTCTAACTCACCTATATTATGCAAATCTTGTCTTCCAACATTTTCTCCATCATTTAATGTTGTATTTCTAGCAAATGTAATTATTATGTTTTTTGTTGTTATAAATTCACCAGTAGACCAATCAGTTTCCTCTACTCCTTTAGAATATCTTTGATATCTTTTAGTATCTGGATCAAACTCATATTTTACTACATTTGATCCTGAATAAGGTATTTCTATAGTACTTGCAGTTATTCCATCCTCTAAATTTACCTCATCTGTAACATAATTTAAAACACTTGCTTTAGTAGAATTAGTTCTATATTTTTTTTCATTTGCAATTTCTAAAATTTTTTCTGTACTTGTTGCAACATTATGTGGTGCTTTTTTATCTTTTGTCCTCCAAAAAGATGATGTGCTTTCTGATATTCCATTAATATTATCCACATCTAAAGCTGATATATCAGATTGAGCTTGAGGACTCCATCCATAATGAACATATATTGCATCATTCTCTAAAGCATAATCTAAGAAATAATGCCTTGCGCTTCTTACAGGACCAATTTTTTCTATATCTTGTCCTTTAAACAATGCCATTAATCTGCTTTCTCCACCTTCAACTATTATTTCATAAACTAAGTATGCATTATTTAACCCACCTTGTGGAAGAGCTGCTTTATGATTGTCTATCATTACTGCAATAGGTCTATCATTTCCTTTAAATGTTTCTATCTCTTTTATAGGAATTTGTTCTTCTTTGTTATTTGTTTCATTTTTTATAACATCTATATCTAATGAAATTATATTTTCTTGCTTACTATCAGAAAACATCTTATATACTAAAAGTGCACCTGCAAATATTATTACTATTATTAAAATTACTAGTAATACTTTTGTTCCTTTTGACATAAATTACTCCTTTTATTGTATTTTAAATATAGTTAGTCCATATACTAATAGTACTATTAATACTCCTAAACAAGCACCAAATAATATTTCCGCTTTTGTTCTAGCATTATTATACATTCTATTTCCTGCAACTAATAATGATAAAACTAATGCTAAAGTAAATGTTACTATATCCTTACTATTAATCCAAATGGCTGTAAGTGCCGCAAAAGCTAAAGCTGATTGTCCACTTGGAACAAATCCTTCTTTTATTAACTGGCCTCTTTCTTTCCTTTTTGAGCAACTAGCCTTTATTGCAATAACTGCAATTATAACAAGCATTATAGCGACAAAAGCTAAATGCAAAGGTGATTTTATCATATTATTAAATATACTATCACTAATTGCTTGTAGATTTTCTGCTTTGAAGAATATGAAGTACCCCACTACTAATGCATTACATGCAGCAAGTACTACAGCTCCTGCTGCAACATCTTTTGCAATTTTGGCCTTTGGATGATAAACATCAACAAATAAATCTACTACAGTTTCAATGGCAGTATTTATCATTTCTGCAAAAATAACAAAAAATACTGCAAATACTAAACATAAAAATTCTGTTGTTTCTAATCCATAAAACAAACATAAAATCATTACTATAACTGCAAGAACTAATTGAATTTTTATGTTTCTTTGCGTTGTTGCTGCATAGATTATACCATTAACTGCATTATTGCAAGCTTCGATAAAATTATCATTTTTCATCTTATGATCTTTTTGTTTTTTCATATAAAATTACCCCTATTATTGTCTTGTAATATTTAATTTATTTAATATATTTTCTTCTTTTGGTCTCATAACCTTTTTATCTTCTTCTTTTATATGATCATAACCCATTAGATGATAAAATCCATGTACAACCATATACGATAATTCTCTTTCAAAACTGTGGCCATAGTCTTTAGCTTGCTCTTTTACTCTTTGAATAGAAATTATTATATCGCCTAAAACATCTTCTACTTCCTGCTTTCCTGTTTTGCTCTTTTCTATTAAATCTGCTATTTCTTGTTTTTGAAACATTGGGAAAGATAATACATCAGTTTCTTTATCTATTTGTCTATATTTTTTGTTTGCATTTCTTATATTTTCTGGATTTGTTAATATAACATTTAAGTATAAGTTTGTATTTATTAAATTTTCTTCTTTGAAACAAGTATCTACTACTTTTTCAATTAATTTTTTATATTCTTCATTTTCTTCAATGTCGACAAATTCTATTTGTACAAAGTTTTCCAAAATAATGCTCCTTCTTTTATTTTAAATTACAACTTTCTCTTTTTGCTTTTTATATACATTTTCTTCCTTATTTTTTGTATAATTTCCTTCTGATATAAAACTATCCTTTATTTGTCTCATAACTCCAAATGCTACTAATTTTTTCTTATAAAATTTTATTATTCTATAATATCTATTTATATCTTTATAAGCCTCTTTTAATTCTGCTTTTAAAAATAATATTTCCTTTTGCTTAGAATATTCTAAATAATTCTTTTCTTTTAGTGCATTTATTTTCTTATATTGTTCATAAAATTTCTTATAATTTTCCCTGTCTGCAGGTTTGTCCCAATAAATTTTAGTAGATAATAAACGCAAGTTATAATCATCTATTAAATTTATTAATAAACTATATGCTTTTTCTTGTTTTCTATTTATTTTAGTATCCATTATTAATGTTCTAGCATCTACTAAAAGTTTATTATAACATTGTTCTGCTACAACTAAAGGTAAGCTATGTGTAAATAATTTTCTACTTATTCCTAATAAAATCATATTCTTTTCTATCACATCATTTTGATCTAACTTACCAACTGTAAATCTTTCAAAATTTTTATAATCATCCATTATTTCTGAATATATTTTATTTTCAGGCTCTTCTTTAATTTTTATAGGAAGAATATCTATTATATATTCTTCTACAGCAGAAAATATTTTATCATAAATATCATTTTTTTCTTTATCAGTTAAATTATCTGATAATTTAATTGAATAATTTTTCAAAAGTTTCTTATATAAAGATTCCATTCTACTTGCATAAAACTTTTCATACTTTGTAATTAATTTTTCTTTATTCATTTCTTTTACAGTATCATAATCAAGTTGAATTAGGAATATTTGTTTTCTATATTTATATTCCAAATACTCTGTATCTTTTAAGTGTATTACCATATAATATTTTGATAATGCTTCTTTTTCAAATGTAGTAGCTGTACCATTTTTTACTTTTTTATATACATTATCCATCATATGTTTATCTATGGATTCCAAATATAGAGAAAAGTAATCTTCATACTTTTTTTCTAATTCATTTTGCTTTAGTCCATCATCTTGCCCTTGTATGTAATTTTCATAGGCTTTTAACACATTATTTCTTTTCATTGAAATTAACATGCCATTAATTCCTATTCTAGTAGGTATTAATAATTTTGTGATAGTATTTGTTAACTTTGCAAAAAATTTTTTATCTGAATATACTCTTAGACTTTTTTCTTCCATATCTCTCATCCTTTCAAAACACTATTTTCTCTTTAGTCCCTATATTTTCTAATACTTCATATGTAACATCTACTTCTATGTAGTCCTTATTTGCGTAAGAATTTATGTATTTTTGTAACACTTCTGATTCTTCTGGTAATTGTTTTTCAATTTTTTCAGTTGCTTTTTGTATGCCAATTTGTTTTGCTTCCTCTATTCCGTAAGTAATTTTTTCTTCTTCTTTTTCTTTATTTGTTACTTTTATTAACTCAATTGGTAAATAAAAATTAGAAAATATTTTCAACTTATTGTTCGTTTCTATTGTATCATATTTTTCAAATTTTGAAAGGGTTTTGAAGAAATTTATTGTAAAATTATTTATTTTTATTTTATATTTTTGTTCTTCATTTCCTGTAAACCTTTCAACCACTTGGTTTAAGGGCACTTGTTCTTTTTCTTCATACCATACTTTTGCTTTAATTTCTCCACTTGCATGAACATATCTAGTTCCAGTATACTTACCGTCCATCCAACCTTTAATTAATATATCTCCTTTTGTTACAATATCACCTTCTTTTACTGCGGGAATACCGCTTCCGCGCACTTATTTTTACAATTTGGGCATCTTTATTAGCTACTATATTACAATAATCTTCTTCATTTACAATTTCAGGTTTTGCACTTGTTTCTACTATTTTAATAGTAATATTTGTTCCTTGTTCTTCTATTCCAATCCATGCTATATCATTTCTTTCTAATCTAATTTCATTTATTATCTTTTGTTTATCAATACTGTTTTTTAAAGTTCCTATTTTTATACCTTTATTTTCTAAAATACTGGATATTTCTTCTGTTGAAATTTTTTCATTTCCTTCAATCTTTATATTCCAAATAAATTGTGATAAAGCCATTAATAAAATTATAAAAAATAATAAAAAGAAAATAATTATTTTTCTTTTTTTATATTTATTAAGAATAAATGGTATACCTTTTTTATCTAGAATCTTTACTCTACAATTTGTTTCTTTCGCAATTTGAATTAAATCCTTAAATTCTTTCACTCCAATATTTGTATAAATAATGGTTGTTTTTTCTCTTTTTACATTCCAGAAAAAGACCTTTTTCTTAATGGCTATATTAATTAATTTTTCTACAGAATACCCTTCTATTCTTATTCTTATATAACCTAAAATGTATCTTAATAGAATTCTAAAAAACATTTTTGTCTCCTTAATTTTTATTACAATATACAGCTAAGTTGCTTGTTTGAATTTAAAATTTTCTTATATAATAATTAATTTGTGCATTAAAGTTAACTGTTATCTATTTTTTCATAATCTATTGTTTCTATATCTCCTGTAATCATAATATCATCTTCTGTCATTTCTCCTAATTTTAGATTAAATCCATTAATGTTAATAATTCCAGTATAAGTTTTTATTCTAATATAAATGTCTTGATATTCTAGTATTACCTTATAATTTTCAACAAGCATTTGTGAAAATCCAGAAATAGTAAGTTTTGGTTCATTCGTTGCCACTTCTTTTGGAACTTCTAAAATTCTATCTAAAAGCTTTTCTTTTTTCTTATTTTTTCTTAACATTATAATCACCTTTTATATTTTATTTTTCAAATTCATCTATATTCCTAAATTCGTATCCCATATCTTTTATTTTTTTAATTACTTCGTCTAATATATTGCTATTATCTTTAGAAGTTGCATGTAGTAACATTATTTCTCCATTATGTACATTGTCTAATATTTTTTTCTTTCCATATTCTTCTCTCCCCTGTTTTTTCTCATCCCAATCATCATATGCAAATGACCACATTACTGTTGTGTATCCTAGTGTATTTGTATATGCAACCGTTTTTTCACTATATTCTCCTTTAGGAGGTCTCATATATTTCATTTCATACCCAAACTTTTCATATACTGCTGAATGTAAATCCATTACTTCTGTTTTTATTGTATCTAAACTACAACTTGGCATACTTTTATGATTAACAGTATGATTTCCTACTATGTGTCCTTCTTCAATCATTTGTTTTACTAAAGCTTCCTGGGTATTTAAATAATGCGCTGTTATGAAAAATGTAGCTTTTACATTATTATTCTTTAGCACTTCTAATATTTTAGAGGTATATCCTGCTTCATACCCTAAATCAAATGTTAAATAAATATATTTTTTATCTTTATTACCTAAATATAATCCTTGGTATTCATCCATTATTTTTTTATTTGTAGAACCAACATCTGGTTGCTCATGATTATCCGCTCTCTTTATTCCCCACTCAATTTTTTTATTACTTAACTGTTCAAAATTTTCACTATTAACTTGCCCTGAAGTTAATACAGATTTTCTAATATAAAAATTTATAAAAATTATAGTAAAAAAAATAGCAATAATTAGAAATATAATCAAAAAGATTTTTGTTGTTTTTCTCACTTAAACTTTCGCTCCTTCCTTTTTTTATAAATTTTATGTGAAAATATTCAAATTATTACACAAACAAAAAGACCTTAGTTCAATAAATGAACTAAGGTCTTTTTTATAATATTTTATTGATTTTGTACTTGAATATTTAAGAATGGCATTATGTCATCATCAGATATATTTGTTCCTGTAGATTCTAGTCTTACTCTATAAACATAATCATTATCTATTCTATACCATAGATTAATAATTTGACATATTGTTCCATTTCCTGTAACATATGAAAGACTTTTATAATTAAATGTATTATTTCCAGAATTTATTGTTAATACATCACTAGTTTGAATATTTGAATATGTTGTATTATTTTGGAAAAGAGAATAATCGTCATCAATTGTATCTATTACTGATTGATCATCTGTTTGCCATTGTATTTCTGTTGTAGCTTGTATAGCTCCATCTGATGAATCATAAAATTTTATACTATCACCTGATATGTCAGAATCATATTCAAATCCTGTTGGTATTTGATATGAAACTGTATATCCATTATCAGTTAATTGATTATTTGCTAATTGGTTAACATTATTATTGTTATTATTATTTATATTGTTGTTATTTCCATTAATTATATTATTATTGCTTATAACATTATTAGCTTGCATATTTATATATTGCTCTATACCTTCTTTTATTAATGGTCTTTCCATTAATTTTTCCATCATTTCCATTGCATCTTCTTCTGATATATCATCAATTTCTACACTATTTTTTGTGTCAAACTCATCAATTCCTTGATTAAATGAAGCTTCATAATCAATATCAAGTCCTATTGTTCCTAAGTCAGATATTTCTAAACTAACTTTTGCATTTCCACTTTGTTTTTCTTCTGACTGTTCTTCTATATTGTTTTCTATTGAGGCATTAATATATTTTTTACCTTGTGTAAAGTTTACTGATATTAAATTGTCAGTTTCTTTTACTATTGTAAGATTAATGCTTAATTCCTCATTTTCATCACTGTAAAGTTCTACTTCCATTCCAATAATATCATGTAAAATTCCTTTAGTATATAAAGATATTCTTAATTCATTATTATTATCAAACGCATCTTCATCAATATCTTCCATATCTTGAGCAAGATTTTCTAAATCAGCTTTTGGAGATTCTTCAAAACACTCTAAAAATTCATCATTATTAGCTAAATTATCACAAATAGTACCAATTATACCTACCAATTCTTCTTCATTCACTGTATAAGTAAACTTGTCTACAGATGTAGTTTCTCCATTTAAATCAATATCTTCCTTGTTTGCTTCAAATGAACCATTACTTGCCATTTGTTCTTTTAATTCATTTTTAAATATTGTAATTGCTACGTCAGCATTTTCTAATTTATTTTGAATTTTAGTTAAATCAAACAATTCTGACATTTGGTCTAATTGCTCTTCATCTACATCATATCTGATATTTTGGTCTAAAAGATCATTTAAATGTACATAAACTGTACCATCTTCATAATATAATCTTCCGCTAATTATATCTTCATCATCATATGAAAGTCCTAAATCAACTATTTCACCTGGGTTTTGATAGTCCATTTGAGCACCTACTAGAAATTTAATTTTATTAATATCAATAGGAAGTTCATCTAAGCTAAAATCTTTTAATTCTATTGTTGGTGATATTTCTGTTGTTACTTTAGTTGAATTATATGTTTCTTTATTTACTGTAAGTAAGTCATCTATTGTTTTTGAGAAAATATAATCTGGTTTAGAAAATACTAAAAAGTATACAGCTACTAGGGCAATTATTGCAATTAAAATTATTGCTAAAATTATTCCTAATACAATTTTTCCTTTCTTTTTTGGTTTATTAATGTTTACTTGGTCATTAAACTGTGTTGTTTGTTCCATTTTTCTATTATTCCCCCTTTTTTATAATATATAATTTACTTATAACACAAATAAATGCAATAAATCAATATTGTTAACAATCTGTAATCAAATTGTAATTATTGTAATAGTGTTTTTTAAAATTATATTTTTAATATAAATGCACAATAGTAAAATGTAAAAATTTAACAGTATAATGTAAAAAGAATTTCATTGAGTTTCACACTCAAGCTTTCGTCCTTTCTACGTTTTGCAATTTTCGACAATTAATTTTTATTTTTATATTGACAAGATAATTTATTTGGAATATATTATGTATTATTGGAAATTTTTGGTTATTATTGTCAAGTTTAGTATATTACTTTTATATTTTACAAAATAGCAATATTTTTAGTGAGGAGATAAAATATGATTAGATTTGCTTTATGTGATGATAATGTTCAACTTTTATCCAAACTTAAGGAAATGATTGAGTTAATATTTATTAAACATGATTTTGATGCATCTGTTGTCTTTTATTCAGAAAGTACAACTAAATTACTTAATTTTATTTCTAGTAACGATGTAGATGTATTATTTTTAGATATTGATTTTCATTCAAAATTAAATGGTATAGAAATTGCCAAGATAATTCGAAAAAGTCATAAAAATATTTATATTATTTTTATTACTGCCCATTTTGAATTTATTGTATCGGCTTTTGAATGTAAAACCTTTGATTTTATTCAAAAGCCTTTTTCACAACAAAAATTAGAAAGAACTATTATACGTCTATTTAATGACTTATACTCAGATAATGTTAGTTTTATAAAATTAAATAATAAGCATAAATTAATTAATCAAAATTCAGTAAACTATATACAAAAGCAAGGTATGAGAACAATTTATAAGACCAGTAATGGTGAAATTACTACTTATGGTTCTTTTTCTCAAATAGAGCGTTCATTGCCAACAAATTTTGTTAGATGTCATAAGTCTTTTATTGTAAATATAGAAAATATTAGCAGTGTGGACCTTAAAAATAATATAATTAATTTTAAAAATTCAGAAACACCTTGTTATATTGGTCCTAAGTACAAAAATAGTTTTATGGAGGTTTTAAATAATCATGAATATATTAAATAAAATTTGGTTCGATTTAACAACAACCAATCAAGTAGCTCTAAATATATTGGCAATTCCTTTGACTTTTATAGAAGCAATAGTTTCAACTCTTTTATTTACAACATTTTTGAATATTAAATCTAGTAAAAGGCAAAAAATTCTGTATATACTATTTATTGCAACTATTGGAATTATTACAGCATTTTTCATTCCTAAGCCTTATAGTAATCTTGTAACTTTTATAACAATCCCACTTGCTACTATGTTTTTCTTTAAAATTAGCCTTATTAAAGGAATTTTAGCAGAAATTGTTCCGGTTATTTGCATCACAATTATGGAATTAATTATTACTAGATTAATTTTAATTATCTTTAATATTCCATATAATAATTTATTTACAATACCGTTGTATAGATTTATATCTACTTCATTAATATATTTTTCAATATATATTTTATATAAATTATCTAAACACTATAATTGTAATATTACTATATTAGATTCATTAAATTCTAAAAACAAGAAAATTATTATTGCAAATTTAATATTTGCACTTATTATTATCTTTATGCAAATGTATTTAATTGGTTATTATAATGATAGATTACCTTCTTTTATTATTCTTATTAATATACTTTTTCTTGGCGCTTATTTATTTTTAAGTATCTATAGTATGGTTAAAACTATGAAATTAGAAAAGACTACAGAAGATTTAGAAAAAGAAAAATTGTATAATAAAACATTACAAATTTTGCATGATAATATGAGAGCATTTAAACATGATTTTTCTAATATCATAGCAGGAATTGGTGGTTATGTTGAAACAAATGATTTAAACGGTCTAAAGAAATATTACCATCAACTTCTTCAGGATTGTAATCAAGTAAATAATTTAAGCTCATTAAATCCCAATACTATCAATAATCCAGCTGTATATGCTGTTTTAGCAAACAAATATTATAAGGCTGATAATTTAGGAATAAAAATTACATTAGAGTCTTTTATTGATTATAATAAATTAAACATGGAAATTTATGAATTTACTAGAATCCTTGGAATACTTTTGGATAATGCTATTGAAGCCGCAAATGAATGTAAAGATAAGCTTATACATGTTATTATTAGAAATGATTTAAAACAAAATAGACAACTTCTAATTGTTGAAAATACATATAAAGATAAAAATATAAATGTAGATAAAATTTTTGAAAAAGGTTTTTCTACCAAACCAAACAATACAGGTCTTGGTCTATGGGAAGTTAATAAGATTATTTCAAAACATAAAAACTTAGCTAGATATACTACTAAAACAGATAAATTCTTTAGACAACAAATTGAAATATATAATGAATAAAAACAAGACAGTAAGCAAACTATCTTGTTTTTATTTATACTTTCATTAATCTTTTTTTATTAAAGAAACTGGCATTTTAGGTTGATGTAGCATTCCCCATATAAAACATGCTGTGTTACCAGATTTTGCATATTTTTCAGCTAATTTTGCTAAGAATTTGAACATAATTATTCCTCCTTTGTGATTTTATATAATAATACACTTTGCCGGCAAAAGTGTAATTATTAGCCTAATACTTTATTTGAATTATAAACTTCATATCCATATTCATTTTTTGTTAATTTATATGCAATTCTTGATATTGAGATTGATTCAATTATTACATTAATTAATAAAATATTTGATATAACAGATTCTTTAATTAAGAATGAAGCAAGTAATGTTAAAGTCATAAAAATGTATGATAATATTTTCTTTGTTTTTCTTTCTTTTTTTCTTAATATTGGCACATTTACAGTATCTGCTGGAGCATATAAACTTATCATAAACATTGAAAAAATCCAAGTTACTCCTAACACTATATATCTTATATAATCTGGTTGAATTATTAGATATTTACTTAATAATACATTACCAAAATAAACAATAAAAGTTCCAATAATACAACCAATATGTGATTTTAAATGAAAACCTCCTGCTGCTGATTTATATGGTAGCATACTAATATACGCAAAAATCACAAGTAACCCTATTTTTAATACAAATGCTAATACTATAAGCAATATCAGCTTAGGAATTTCACCCACTATCAGTTCTAATCCATACATTATAACTTCTTTTCTTTCTTCGTTAATATTAGGTACTTGTCTTTCTATCTTTTTCATCAAATAATTACAAATATTATCAACCATTTTGCTTCCCCTCATCTCGTTTTCTACATAATATTTCTTTTTTCAATTTTATTTTAATTTTATTAATAAAAACCATAAATATTTTTATAAAATTATATTTTGTAATCATTTTATAATTTTTATATATTTTTCTCTATATTTTATAAAAAACATCACTGTATTTAAGTGATGTTTCTATAAATTCTTTATGTCTTCTAATATTCTCCAACTTTTTTCCATTTTAGGAATTGACTTAAAAGTCATTTCTTTTTGAGTAATTGGATGATTTATTGTTAATTCATATGCCCAAAGACAAATTTGTTTACCATGTCCTCTTCCACCATATTTTTGGTCACCATAAATGCTATGGTCTCTACTAGAAAGTTGTACTCTTATTTGATGATGTCTTCCTGTATGTAAATTTATTTTTAATACTGATAAATTAAGTTCTTCATCATATTTTAAAACTTCATAATCTAGTTCTGCATATTTAGAATTTTTAGTACCTTCTGGAACTACTTTGCTCATATTTTTTCTTTCATTTTTTAGTAAATAGTCACTAAGAAGTCCTTTAGTTTTATCAAATTTTCCATTTGCTATTACTAAATATGTTTTTTTAAATACTTTTTCTCTTACTTGCTCACTTAGTCTTGCAGCTGCTTTTGAGGTTTTTGCAAATACCATAACTCCGCCTACTGGTCTATCTAGCCTATGAATTAGTCCTAAATAAACATTACCTGGCTTATTGTATTTTTCTTTTAAATATTCTTTTATAATAGTAAGCATATCAGTATCCCCTGTTTTATCTCCTTGTGAAGGAATATTAACAGGTTTTTCTACAACTATTATGTGATTATCTTCATATATTACTTTTAATTTTTCTTCCATTACTATATTTCCTTATTCTATTTAATTAATTTAAACTCTATCTTTTGAAAATTTATATATATTTGTCCATTTAGAATATATACCACATGGTAATATAAGTTCAGAATTTGTCATTGAGATTCCAATTTCTCCGTTTTCAAAACCACCAATTTTTTTGCCAAATCTATTTTTCATATTTATTTTTAAAATATTTTCTAAAACTGTACTAGATATTCCCGTTGTATAAGAATTTATTAAGAAAAATAAAGGATTATCTGAAAGCACTTGCATACATAAACTTACAAGTTCAGGTAAATTTTCTTCAAATTTCCAAACCTCCCCATTTGAACCTCTACCATATGATGGTGGATCCATTATTATTGCATCATATTTATTGCCTCTTCTTATTTCTCTACTTACAAATTTTATAACATCATCTACTATGTACCTTACTGGTCTATCTTTTAATCCAGAGCTTTCAACATTTTCCTTTGCCCATGAAACCATTCCTTTAGAGCTATCCACATGGCATACAGAAGCTCCCGCAGAAAGACAAGCAACTGTAGCACCACCTGTATATGCAAATAAATTTAATACTTTTATCTCTCTTTTTTCTTTTTTTATTAAATCCATCATCCAGTCCCAGTTTACTGCTTGCTCTGGAAAAAGACCTGTATGTTTAAATCCCATAGGCTTAATATTAAATGTTAAATTCTTGTATTTTATTTGCCAACTTTCTGGTAACTTCTTTTTATATTCCCAATGTCCACCACCAGAGTTACTTCTTACATATCTTGCATTAGCTAAATTCCATTTATTTTTAAATTGTTTCTCTTTCCAAATTATTTGTGGGTCAGGTCTTATTAAATAAAAATTTCCCCATTTTTCTAATTTTTCTCCATTTGCCATATCTAATATTTCATAATCTTTCCAATTACTTGCTACTTTCATTTTTACATTTAGATGTAGTATTACATCTTCTCCTTTCAAAAAACATTTTATACATGGTAATGTACATAAATTTTATCATATTTAATATTATATTAATAAATTTTCTTATATACACTAATAAAAAAGGAAATCATACAAGAGTTTGCAATAAAGCTATAAATTTATATACTAATACAAAATCTAATACTATTAAAGCAAAGCATAAAGTACAAATTGAAATCAATAATTTGTGCTTTATTTTCTTTTTAGCTTGTCCTTTCTTTTCATTTTTATAGTTTATCCCTAAAATAATATCTTTTGAATACTCCATAAATCCCCCTTATATTATTTATTTTTATAATATAATGTTATTCAATTAAACTTAGATTTATGAATATTTTCGTATTATTTTTTTCGATTTATTTATAGCTCATCTTTTATTTTTTGAGCAAGTTCTAAATTAATTCCCTTTAATTTTGCAATTTCTTCAACAGGTGCTTCTTTAATTTTATCTACACTCCCGAATTTCTTTAAAAGTTCTACTTTTTTAACTACTCCAATTCCTTTAATATTGTCTAGTGCAGATTTTGTAATTTCTTCATCTCTTAGCTTTTTATGATATCCAATTGCTGTATCATGTACTGCATCTTGGAACATTGTAATT
The DNA here is from genome assembly GCA_944388675.1 of uncultured Clostridia bacterium. Taxonomy (GTDB): domain Bacteria; phylum Bacillota; class Clostridia; order TANB77; family CAG-508; genus CAG-245. The sequence continues at coordinate 1,322 of CALXJR010000009.1, read as the reverse complement.
GTATTTAGAAGTGTTTGTGATATTTCTAACTCTTCTCTTTTATCATTCATTAATGCTCTTGTTTGGTGTTTATCATTTTTAACCATTCCAAATACCGCTATATTTACCATGTCTTTTTGCGTTAATTCTATTCCTTTTTCTTTTGCCTTTTGTCTTATTTCATTATTTACATTTTCTATTGCCTGCTCTGTTGCCCTTATTTGTGTAATTCCACCATCTGCAAATATTACATCAGGAAGGTCTCCAAACCCATCATTTTTATCTCCATTTAGAATTGGAACAGAATGTCTTAATCTTCTGGTTACCACTTCTTCCATACATTTTGGATCATCTTGTCCTATTACATCTTTTATTTTAAATCTTCTAGACATATTTTTCTTTATTTTACCATCTAGCATTACACACATTCCAGCAACCATGTTTGTTCCCGATAAATTAGATATATCATAGCATTCAATTTTTCTTGGTAGTTTATCTAAATGTAACACTTCTTTTAATTCTGCTAGAGTATTGTATTTTTCTTTTTCTCTGTTATTTAATGTAATTAAAGCATTGTTTTCAGCCATTTCTACAAATTTTAGCTTCTCTCCTTTTTGAGGAGTTTTTATTTCTACTTTTCTTCCTGCTTGTTCTGTAAGTAACATTTCTATTGCATCTTTATCTTCTATTTCTTGTTTTATCATAATTTTATTTGGAAGTATTTTTCTTCCCATATAATATTGTTTTATAAAACTAGAAATTATCTCACTATCATCTTCATCTTCTAAGCCTTTAAATATATAGTGATCTCTTCCAACCATTTTGCTATTTCTAACATAAAATATTTCTATACATGTTTCTTCATCTTTTCTAGCTAGTCCTATTACATCAATATCATGTTCAGAAATATTAGAAACTTTTTGTTTTTGTGATATTTTTTCTATTGCATAAATTTTATCTCTTAATTCTTGTGCTTTCTCATATTCCATATTTTTAGAAGCTTCTTGCATCTCTTTTTGTAATTCTTTTATTAAATCATCTGTTTTTCCTTCTAATATAGAAATAATTTGATTAATTTGTTTTCTATATTCTTCTTTTGAAACATAGCCCATACATGGAGCCATACATTTTTTTATATAATAATTTAAGCATGGTCTATCTTTATATTTAAAACTTCTACATTGTCTTATCTTATATCTGGACTTTATAAATTCAATCATTTCTTTAGCACTACCTGCATTTGCATATGGTCCAAAATATCTTGCTCCATCATTTAATATTCTTCTTGTTATATATAAATCTGGATAATCTGCTTTAACATTTACTTTTATATATGGATATGT